>CAKUCJ010000431.1 GCA_934643435.1 uncultured Collinsella sp. | reverse complement strand
CGCATCGCCATCAGTCTGGTCGCGGGCGTGCTTGCCGCGGCGCTCTGCATGGTCTACGGCTCGTCGATCCGCTCGCAAGCCGAGCAAGCCCAGGCCGAGACCTTGGCAAAATATGGCGGCGACCGCGTCGAAGTGTGTGTCGCGGCGCGCGATATCGACGAGGGCGAGACCCTCGACGAAACCAATGTCATAACCCAAGAATGGCTGGCGAGCTTGCTGCCGCGCGATGCGGCGACCGAGCTGCGCCAAGTGCGCGGCGACGTGACGACCTCGCGCATTCCCAAAAACGCCGTGATTTGCGATGTTTATACCAAGGCCGAGAGCCACAAGCTCGAGGTGCCTAAGGGCAAGGTTGCCGTTTCGGTGGCGGTCGATGCCGAGCACTCGGTCGGCGGCGCCACGGGCGTGGGCAGCTATGTGGACGTGTACGTGCAAAAAGATGGCGTGACCGACCGGCTGTGCGGTGCGCGTGTGATCGATACCAGCGAAGAGGCCGGCGCCACGCGCGAAGGCAAGATCGAGTGGGTGACGCTGGCAGCCGACCCCGAAGATGTCAAGGAATTGCTGGGAGCCTCGGGCAAGGGGACGGTCAGTTTGACGATTCCCGCCACGGCACGCGGCAAAAAGAGCGGAGGCGACGAGTGATGAAGGCGATCTGGCTTGCGTGCTGCGCGTGCGGCGATTACGGGCTGCTGCAGCAGGAAGTCGAGGGCCGCGATGCGGGCGCGCAGGTGCTTCGCGTGGGCGACCTGGACGGGCTGGTATCCATGGCGCGAGCGTTTCCTTCGCGTCGCGGGGCGGCTATCATCGCGGCATCGCTGTTCGATGCCGAAGACGTGCGAAAGACCGTTGCGCGCCTGACGGCCGAGGGCCGTGTGAGCCGCGTGGTCGTACTGATAGAGGCGCTCGACCCTGCGGATATCGAGGGGCTGTTTCGCGCGGGGGCGACCGAGGTTATCGCTGCGCGCAGCATATGCGGCAACGGGTGCGCGGGCGAGGGAACGGTTGATTCTAACCGGTGCATGGCGATTGAGCCCGATGCTTTTGTTGATAGGGAACCCGGGGCGCCTCGCGCTACAAGAGGCCCGCGTGTTGATGATTATGGAAAAGCGGAAGCCGAGCATGGTCGGCGTCCCCGGGACCCCCTTGCATACGATGATGCCGGAGAGCCGGTGCCGTATGGCGAGGACGTTCCGGCTGAAGATATGGGATACGTTCACGGCGTGAATCTGGCCGATGAGCTCGACGAGGTCGAGGGCTTTGCCGGGTGCGACGAGGCATGTGCCGCTGTGTCTTCGACCGCGGAACCGCAGCCCGGGCAGCCTGTCATGCCGGCTTGGGCTCAGAGCATGACCGCGGCGGGGGAGACGGGGATGTTGTCGTCCGCGCCCGCGTCGCCGGTTCCTGCGCCGTCAGCCCCCGCGCCGGCGGCGGATGCTTTGGGTCCGTCGCATCGGGCGCCGGTCATCTGCGCCGTCTCGGGTTCGGGTGGCTGCGGCAAGTCGACGATCGTTGCCGCCATGGC
>CAKUCJ010000430.1 GCA_934643435.1 uncultured Collinsella sp. | reverse complement strand
GAGAACGACAGCATCTGGGAGTTCTATTCGCTCGGCATCGGCGAGCCCACGCCGCTCTCGGCCCTGCATGGCCACGGCACGGGCGACCTGCTCGATGACATCGTGGCCCTGCTCCCCGAGGAAGAGGATGAGGTCGCCGACGAGTTCCCCGACGCGCTGAACGTCGCCATCATCGGCCGACCCAACGCGGGCAAGTCGTCGCTGTTCAACCGCATCCTGGGCGCCGATCGCTCCATCGTGTCCAACATCGCCGGCACCACACGCGATGCTATCGACACCGTCGTCGAGCGCAACGGTAAGCACTACCGCATGGTCGACACCGCGGGCATTCGCAAGAAGAGCACCGTCTACGAGAACATCGAGTACTACTCCATGGTCCGTGGCCTGCGCGCCATCGACCGTGCCGACGTGGCGCTGCTCGTCGTCGACGCCTCCGTGGGCGTTACCGAGCAGGATCAGAAGGTCATGGGTCTTGCCATCGAGCGCGGCTGCGCCATCGTGGTGCTGCTCAACAAGTGGGACCTACTCGACGATGACCGCAAGCGCGAAGCCTGCATGGAGACCGTCGACCGCCGTCTGGGCGTCATGGCTCCCTGGGCGCAGTACCTGCGCATCTCGGCCCTGACCGGCCGCAGCATCGAAAAGATCTGGGCCATGGTCGATGCCGCCGAGAAGACGCGCTCGCAAAAGATCACCACCTCGCGCCTTAACACCTTCCTCACCGACCTGCGCGAGTTTGGCCACACCGTGGTGGACGGCAAGCGCCGCCTGCGCATGCACTATGTGACCCAGACGGGCGTCAACCCGCCGACGTTCACGTTCTTCGTCAACCACAGCGACCTGGTCAACGACACCTACCAGCGCTATGTCGAGAACCGCATGCGCTCGACCTTCGACTTCGCCGGCACGCCCATTCGACTCTTCTTTAGGAAGAAGGAGCAAAAGGATGCATAATCCGATTCTGCTGACCGCCATCTGCGCCGTGGTCTCGTTCTTTATCGGAGCGATTCCGTTTGGCCTGATCCTGGGCCGCGTGTTCAACCACACTGACATTCGCAAGGCGGGCTCCGGCAACATCGGCACCACCAACGCTCTGCGCGTGGCCGGCCCCAAGGTCGCCGCGCTCACCCTGCTGCTCGACTGCCTTAAGGGCGCCATCTGCGTCCTTATTGCCCGCCCGCTCATCGCGAGCGTGGGCTATGGCTTTCCTCCGAGCATTATGGCTCCCGGTGCTGCCGGCGATTGGATGCTCGGCGTCATCTGCCTAGCGGCCGTATGGGGCCACATCTTCTCGCCCTACCTCAACTTTCACGGAGGCAAAGGTATCGCCGTGGGCTTGGGTGTGATTCTTGCCTGGTACTGGCCCATTGGCCTGTCACTGCTGGGCATGTTTATCGTGGCCGTCGCCATCACCAAGTACGTGTCGGTGGGCTCACTTGCCGCCGCTATCGGTCTTCCCATCGCTGCCTGCGCGGTCTTTCCGTACAGCAGCCTGGGCCTCAAGTTTTGCATGGCGATGATCGGCATCAC
>CAKUCJ010000429.1 GCA_934643435.1 uncultured Collinsella sp. | reverse complement strand
GAGAAGCCGGCAAAGAAGTGCGGCTCGATAAAGCCCTCGGCAAGCAGCAGATCGCAATCGGCGGCGATCTTGTTGATGATGCACTCGCCACCAGAAGGCAGAGTACCGATCTTCTTCATCATGCTGTCGTCGGTCGCGACATGCATGACGATCTCCTCGTTGGCAACGATCTCCTCGCCATACTTGTCGACGAGTTCCTCATGCGTCGAAGGACGGTGCATGCCAGTCGCAACCAGAATACGAACGCGAGCCTCGGGCGCAGCAGCATGAATGTGATGCAGCAGAATAGGCATCGTCACACGCGAAGGAACCGGACGCGTATGGTCGGAGCTAATGATAACGATATCCTTCTTGCCAGCACAAAGCTCCTCGAGCGAAGGCGAGCCATAAGGATTAGCCAGCGACTCTTCTACCAGCTCTTGCTGCGTTTTCGTAGTCTCAAACTCGTTTTGATGACCCTCCATCACACCTGCGAAGTTCTTGTCCTCAAGCTCCAGATGCAGCTTCTTGTGGTCAAACGGCAATTCACATTCAAACAACGACGAGCGCCCTCTTCCTTTCATCTAACACACTAGATAAACCGTAGGAAGGATACGCCGCTCACCGATAACAACCAACCACCCACCAACCCGTTAACAAAACGTTCACAATTGACGAGTACAAAAAGGCGGCCGCAGCCCCAAAAAGGAACCACGACCGCCGTCCAAAACGCGCGAAGCGCGCCATTCTTCCTTCAGCCCGTAATCCGCAGAAGACCGGACATCGCAGGGCCCGCCATAGGTTTACTTTTAGGCACACTCCGCAGGACGCAAGAAGCCCTCGCCGCACGAAGTGCGCAGCGAGGGCTTCTTGCATGTCCGAGGACGTGCCTAAAAGTAAACCTATGGCGGGCCCGGACGACTCCAGGGCTATCGATTACCCCGTGTTTTGCAGACCTGCCGAAACGCCAGTCACAGTCGAAAGAATCAGGCTCATGTACTCGGCCTTCTTCTCCTCGGCCATCTCGTCCTGGTTCATACGCACCTCGCGAAGGGCGCGGACCTGGGCGATGGACAGAGCGTCGACGTAGGGGTTACGGACGCGGACGGCGCAGCCGAGCACGCGGCGGCGCTGCAGCGGCCACTCGTCACCGACGATGGCGAGAACCCACTTACGGGTGAGCTGCATCTCGGTAAAGACTTTCTCGGACAGATCCTCGCGGTCGCCCAGATGCAGGTACATCTTGGCGATGCGCTGATCGGTCTTGGCAATCGACATCTCGATGTTATCGATGAACGTACGGAAGAACGGCCACTCCTGGTAGGCGGCCTTGAGCTGCTCCAGATCGCCAAACTGCTCGCAAGCGGTGCCCAGGCCGTACCACGCGGCGAGGTTGATGCGAGCCTGGCTCCAGCTGAAGATCCACGGAATGGTACGCAGGTCGTCGAGCGACTTGGCGCCCAAGCCGCGCTTGGCGGGACGCGAACCGATCGGCAGCAGGCCGACCTCGGTCAGCGGCGTCACGGTCGAGAACCACGGCGTAAAGTCGTCGGTGTGCAGCAG
>CAKUCJ010000428.1 GCA_934643435.1 uncultured Collinsella sp. | reverse complement strand
CAAAAGCCATCGCCGTAGCACGAGTCACCGTCAAAGCTAATGTGGAACCAGTCCTTATAGGGCGAATCCCACTTGCGCTCCTGCACATCGCGGAAGGCCCAAAAGCCGCGGCCGACATGGTTGAAGACGGCGTCGAGCACCACACGGATACCATGGGCGTGCAGCGTCTCGCACACGGCGGCAAAGTCGGCGTCCCCACCCAGGCGACGGTCAATATGGCGCAGGCTGCGCGTGTCGTAGCCATGGCTATCAGACTCGAGCGGCGGGTTGATCAACACAGCGCCAACGCCGAGTTCCTGCAGGTAGTCAGCCCATTGGGCGATTTTCATGATGGGCGCATCGGGGTTGGGCGCGGTGCCGGCAGCTTGGGCAAGCTCATCCTCGGCAACGGGTGCGGCGTTTTCGCGCGGAGCTCCACAAAAGCCCAGCGGATAGATCTGGTAGAACGTCGTCTCGTATGCCCACATAGCAACCTCCCGGTAAGCTCAACACAACGACATCCATTGTATGCCCAGCAGGGTAGCTAATTTGGGACGGGGCTCTTTTAGCTACCCCAGCCCCTTTCTAAGTTGCGGTGAAATACGGACTGTTTGCCGGGTTTATTGGGCTCAGCAGTCCGTATTTCACCGCAACTGATGAGGGGACGTGATTAGGCGACGGGCTTTGCGCGGTGTATGGCCGGGAACAGCACGGTGATGGCGAGGATGACGCCCACGACGGTGATCGCCCCGCCCGCAAAGCCGATCCAGGCGATACCGGGGCCCGAAACCACGGCGCCACCGATTGCGGTACCCGTGCCGATACCCAGATTGAACAGGCCCGAGAAGATCGACATGGCGACGGCCGACGAGTCCGCCGGCGTGTACTTGATAAGCTCGGCCTGAAACGCCACGTTAAAGGCCGTGGAGCAGCAGCCCCATAGCGCGCAGACGGCAAGCACCGCCGCGAGCGACGATGCGGCCGAACCCATGAGCAGCAGAGCCACCGGCACGCCGGAAAGCGTGATCGCGAGAAACGGGAACCGGTGCCCGTCGAACAGGCGACCAAACAGCCAGCTGCCCACCAGGCCGGAACAGCCAAACGCCGTCAACGTCATGGTAATAGCGCTTGCGTCGACGTGCGCGACCTGTGCCAGGAACGGCTCGATATAGCTGTAACCCGCGTAGTAGCCGGTCGCCATAAAAACCGTGACCGCGTAGAGCGCGATCAGGAACGGGTTCTTGAGCAGCTCGGGCAGCTGTTTGACGGTAAAGCGCTCGCCCGCCGGCATGGCCGGGAACACGGCGGCCTGGTACACCACCGCGACGGCAGAAAAAGCCCCGACCACGGCAAACGTCATGCGCCAGCCAACGGCAAGGCCGATGGCGCGGCCGATCGGCAGGCCAAAGATCTGTGCGATGGACGAGCCCGTGGCGATCATGCTGATGGCGAGCGCCCCGTGGCGCGTGTCAACCAGGCGCGACGCCATGATCGAGGCGACCGACCAGAACACGGCATGCGCGCAGGCGACCACCAGGCGTGCGCAGACCAAGATGGGGTAGGTCGGCGC
>CAKUCJ010000427.1 GCA_934643435.1 uncultured Collinsella sp. | reverse complement strand
AAATTCAACGTTGTCCATGATAGCGAAAACCACCACAAAGGTGCCTGTCCCCTTTGTGGTGGTTTTGGGCGGGCGCAGTCGACGAGCGCAATCCCGCAAGCACAAAAAGGCGGGCCATCTCCCGCAAGAGATGACCCGCCTCTCCAATCAGTCCCGTGGCGACCGTGGCCGCCGCGGGCCTCAAGCATGTCCCGGACTAGGAGAACATGCCGGTGAGGTAATCATTCAGCCGCTGATCCTTGGGCCGTTGGAAAATCTCGTCGGTCTCGTCGTACTCAACCATATCGCCCATGTAGAAGAACGCCGTGCGGTTGGACACGCGCGACGCCTGCTCCATGTTGTGCGTCACGATGACGATGGCGCGCTCTGCCACGATCGACGACATCAGGTCCTCGATCGCCAGCGTCGAGATGGGGTCGAGCGCCGAGCAGGGCTCATCGAACAAGATCACGTCGGGGTTGAGCGCCAGCGTGCGCGCGATGCACAGGCGCTGCTGCTGGCCGCCCGAAAGCGCATAGGCGCTCTTGTCGAGCTTGTCCTTGACCTCGTCCCACAGTGCCGCGCCGCGCAGGCTCTCCTCGACCATGCGGTCGAGCTCGTCGCGATCGGTAATACCGTGACGCTTGGGCGCAAACGTAATGTTGTCGCGGATGGACTTGCGAAACGGGTTGGGCTGCTGGAACACCATGCCAATGGAACGACGCAGCTCGTACGTGTTCTCGGTCTTGGTGTTCACGTTGCGCCCGCGGTAGTTGATCTCGCCCTCCACGCGGCAGCCGCGAATCTCGCGATTCATCAGGTTGAGGCTGCGCAAAAAGGTCGACTTACCGCAGCCCGAAGGCCCGATGAGCGCCGTGATCTCGCCCTTGTGGAAGTCGAGCGACGTGTTATGTAGCGCATGGTGGTTGCCGTAGTATACGTTGACGTCCTTGGTGGAGAGCACGACCTCGTCGACCACGGCTTTGCCGCTCACGCGCACGCGCTTTTCGCTCTCCCCCACGCTCGACAGAAAGTCCTGGGTCTCGGACATGGCCGCCTCGGTTGCGGGCGTTGCATTCATCTCGCTCATTCGGCCGTCATCTTCCTTGCCAGTTGCTTGCCCACGATGCGGGCGATTACGTTAAACAGCAGCACGCAGATCATCAGCAGCGCCGCGGTGCCCCAGACAATCTGCTGGGCCTCGGGGCTGCCCTCGCCGTAAATCTTGTAGATGTGCACGGCGAGCGACTCACCAGGTCGGAAGACGTTCCAGGCGCAAGTGGGGCTTGACAGGTTAAAGCTCAAGAAGTTGAGACGAACCGGCGAGCTCATGCCCGAGGTAAAGAGCAGCGCTGCGGCCTCGCCAAAAACGCGGCCGGCCGAAAGCACGATGCCGGTCACGATGGCGGGCATGGCCTCGGGAATCAGGATGTGCAGCGTGGCCTCCCAGCGGGTGAGGCCCATAGCCAGGCACGCATCGCGCTGGGCCTGCGGTACGTCCTCGAGCGCCTGCTGAATCACGCGCACCAGGATGGGGATGTTGAACATGGTGAGCGCGACGGCGCCGGAGAT
>CAKUCJ010000426.1 GCA_934643435.1 uncultured Collinsella sp. | reverse complement strand
AAGATTCCCGGCAGCCGACCCGCCGGCGTGTTTACGGCCGGCCTGGCGCAGCGATATATCAATATCGAAAACCTCAAACCCGGATCGCGAGCCGTCATTTTGGGCTCGGGCGACATCGGCCTGATCATGGCGCGCCGCTGCACGCTCGAGGGTATTTCGGTCGAGGGCGTGTACGAGCTCATGCCGTACGCCAACGGCCTGCGTCGCAATGTGAAAAACTGTCTGGACGATTTTGGTATTCCGCTGCATCTGTCGACCACCGTTACGCGTGTGATCGGGCATGACCGCGTGGAGGCCGTCAAGGTGAGCCAGGTTGACGAGCGCCTGGTGCCCATTCCGGGAACCGAGCGCATTGTTCCGTGCGACACGCTGCTGCTCTCGGTTGGCTTGATTCCCGAGAACGAACTTTCGGTGGACGCGGGCGTTGAGCTGGACCCTTGCACGCGCGGCGCCGTGGTTGACCAGAGCCTGCAAACGGGCGTACCGGGCATCTTTGCCTGCGGCAACGTGCTGCACGTGCACGACCTGGCCGACAACGTGACGACCGAGTCAGAGCGCGCCGGCGCGGCTGCGGCGGCGTGGGCACTGGGTGGTAGCACGGGTGCCGGGGTGGACACTGCGAGCGCGTGCTGCGAGCTTACGGTCTCCCCTGCTGGCATTGCTGGCTACGCGCTGCCGGGACGCATTACGGCCGTCGGGCTCACCAAGGTCAACTTCCGCGTGCGCCGGCCGGTCGATACTGCCCGTGTACGCATCCTCGCAGGCGGTGAGGAACTGTTCGCCGGCAAGGTTCGCGCGTTTAAGCCGAGCGTTATGGAGAGCTTCCCGCTACCGGCGAAAGTCATCCAGCAAGCGCTCGACCTTGGTGCCAGCGAGATTGTTCTGTCCGTCGATCCCGTCGAGGAGGCTTAAAGCCATGAGCGATAGCGTGATCGAGACGCTGCAGTTCGACTGCACGACCTGCCCGTCCGAATGTCTCCTGACCGTGGAAGTCGAGCGCGATACCGACGGCAACGTGGGGGAGGTGCGCTCCGTGGCCGGCAACAGCTGCCCGCGCGGCGATAAGTTCGCACGTCAGGAGCTCACCTGCCCCATGCGTGTGCTCACCACCACGGTGGCAGTATCCGGCGGCGACGAGACGCTGCTGCCCGTACGCACCGCCGAGGCCATCCCGCTCAAGCTCCACGCCCAGGCGATGGACCTCATCCGCGGCCTGGTCGCCAACACGCCCATCCACATGGGCGACGTCGTGCTGGAGAACCTCCTAGACACCAACATCAACCTAGTCGCCAGCATGGATGTGACAAAGGGATAGCCCCTTTGTCACATCAAGTTGTCATTTTGGGACGGGGCTCTTTTAGCTACCCCGTCCCCTTCCCTTCGGCAGCAAAAGCGCCCTCTCGGCTGCTAGCGGATTTGTGCCATTTCAAAACTATGCCGGATTACGGGGCTAAATCGAGAACCCCCAACCACAACGCCCATTTTCGATTTTCGCCAAGCCGTCTACCTGCGGTTTTATTATTCCCATTTCACCCATGGTCGGGCAAACCCAATCC
>CAKUCJ010000425.1 GCA_934643435.1 uncultured Collinsella sp. | reverse complement strand
CACGTGCAGCCCGGCCTCGGTCAACTCGCGAATGGCGCGGCGGATGGTTCCGTCGGCCTCGTGCAGGGCGTTAAGCAGCGTTCCGTCTAGGTCACTCGCAAACATCTTGATCATGGGCATGCCTCTCCTTCGTCTGCACGATATTGTAGACGAGAGTGGACGCGCCCCAAGAGAGACACGCCCATCAGACGAAAGATAGCTTTACCGATAGCTCTACACTGCAGCGGGGCCGTGTTCGCCGGTGCGGATGCGGATGACTTCTTCGACCGGCTCGACCCAGATCTTGCCGTCGCCGACGGCTCCGGTGCGCGCGGCGTTGCAGATGATGTCGACAATACCGTCGACGTGCTCGTCGGCGCAGATAAGGGTGAACTGCACCTTGGGGATCATGTTGACGAGCAGCTCGTTGCCGCGCACGTACTCCTTCCAGCCGTGCTGCGCACCGCAGCCCTGTACCTGGTTGATAGTCATGCCGCGAACATCGGCAGCAAACAGCGCGTCCTTAAGAACCTCAAGCTTCTCAGCACGAACGATCGCCGTAATCTTCTTCATAATGAATTCCTCTCTTAAATAAAAGAAATGAATTGCCATTCACATACGCGGGTTTCCCAAGCACCACAGACCAACCCCGCAAATCAAAAAAGTGCAACTAACAGGTCTTGACGGGTTTCCCAGGTGCCGCAGATTGCCGTGAAAGAGGAGCGAAGCGTACTTAGGTACGTGAGCGACGGTTGAACGGCAAGGTGCGGTGCTTGGGGAAGCTGCTAATCGAGTCCCGAGAACGAGGGGTAGGCACTTTCGCCGTGCTGACTCGCATCCAGACCCAGCGCCTCGTCGGCCTCGTCCACGCGCAGGCTGCCGTGGAACAGCGCCTTGACCACCGCGGCAATCACCAAATCGAGCACCAATACGATAACGACCGTCACCACAATGCCCAGAATCTGCGAGACGAGCAGCGACACGTCGCCCGTGTAGAACAGGCCGCCCTTACCGGTCCACGAGAGCTCCGGCACGCAGAACAGGCCCGTGAGCACGCCGCCCAGGATGCCGCCGATGCCATGGCAGCCAAACGCGTCGAGCGCGTCGTCGTAGCCGAACTTGGTCTTAAGATGGCTGATGGCAAAATAGCAGACGGGCGAGACGATCAGGCCCATGACCAGCGCCGCCCACGGCTCGACAAAGCCTGCGCCCGGCGTGACTACAACAAGGCCCGCAACCAGGCCGGTGCTGGCGCCCACCAGCGTGGGGCGACCGGTGTGCACGCGCTCGATGGCAAGCCACGAGACCATGCCCGCCGCGCTGGCCGTCACGGTGTTGAGGATGGCAAGCGCCGCCACGGCATCGGCCTTGAACTCGCTGCCTCCGTTAAAACCAAACCAGCCAAACCAAAGCAGACCGGCGCCCAGCGCCACAAACGGCACGTTATGCGGGCGATAGCTCACCATGCCAAAACCGCGACGGCGGCCGAGCATCAGGCAGAGAATCAGGCCCGTCAGACCGGACGAGATGTGCACCACGTCGCCGCCGGCAAAGTCGAGCGCGCCGATGATGTCGCCGATAAAGGA
>CAKUCJ010000424.1 GCA_934643435.1 uncultured Collinsella sp. | reverse complement strand
GGGGAGGACCCTAAGTTTATTGCCCGCCGTATTATGATTCAGGCTTCCGAGGACGTTGGAAACGCCGATCCTCAGGCGCTGCTGGTGGCACATGCCGCGTTTAAGTCTGCCGAGGTCATTGGCTATCCCGAATGTCGCATTAACCTGGCGCAGGCTGCGCTCTATGTGTGCCTGGCACCCAAGTCCAATGCCTGCGAGGCATCGATCGATGCTGCGCTTGCCGATATCCGCAGTAGCGGTCTGCGTGAGGTGCCGAGTTACCTGCGCGATCGTCATCGTCCCGGCAGCGATGAGTACGGTGTATACAGGTATCCGCACGATTATCCCGAAGGTTGGGTAGATCAGCGCTATTTGCCCGAAGGCCTGGAGCGCGGCGCGTTTTGGCAGCCTGCCGGCCGAGGCTGGGAAGAATGGCGTGTGGAGCAAAGCGAGCGCGACCGCAGCGGGAATGCCCCGAAGTAGCTGCTGATATTGTTGTCCCACGCTGTAGCCCTTGGCATGTTCCGCTCCCTTTGGGGTACCATGAGAAGCGTCTGTATTTCGATTCCTTTGGGAGGCTTGTATGAGTCCCATTCAAATCGCCCTGCTGGTGCTCGCTGTTGCCGGCGTGTGGGCCGTCGTTGAGCTTGCGCTCACCCTGCGCAAAACCCGCACCGTTGTCGATTCGCTCGACAAGACGGTGACCGACCTCAACAACACCATTGCCGAGGCGCAGCCCGTGGTCGCAAAGCTCGATGGCGCCGTTGACGAGCTCACGCCCGCGCTGGCGCAGATGGAGCCGCTGCTCAAGTCGAGCAAGACTGCCGTAGACGCCCTGACGTCCAACCTCGTTGAGGTTGAGGCGGTCGTTCGCGACATTTCTGAGGTCACGGGCAGCATGGCCGAGGCTAGCAGCGCCGTGTCGAGCGTGACTGATTCTGCCGCCGGTGCCGTGCAGAAGCTTTTTAACAAGGTGAAGGCTCCTGCAGCCGACGCTGAGCGCAAACTCGCCGCTGCCGCCGCGGAGGCGGAGCAGCCCACCGAGCGCGTCCTGAATGGCGAGGCCGAGGACGAGGTTGCCGACGGTGCGAATGCGGCTCAGAAGTCTGCGGCCAAGTCGGCCCAGTATTACACCTATACGCCCTCCGAGACTGCCGAGGAGTCCTGCGATGAGTAGTGAAGCAACCTGCCCCATCACGCTGACTGTTGCCGGTGATCCGCGTCTGGCGCGCCTGGTGCGTATGACGGCCGCCAACGTTGGCGCTCTGTGCTCCATGTCCGTTGATCGCATCGAGGACATTCGCATGGCTGCCGAGGAGGCCTTCATCTTTGGTTGCACTGCGGTCGACTGCGACGACATCACCATCAAATTCGACGTCGACGAGACCCACGTTGGCATGATCTTTACCTTTGGCGATCAGGCTACGGTTGACGAAGACGATCAGGCTGCTGTGTATGCCGAGCTCATTCTTGCAAGCGTGTGCGATTCCTACGAAAAGACCTCGGCGCCTCTAACGCTTTCCCTCGACCTCAAGGCGGATATTTAATATGACCGAACGTTCCCGGAGCGGTAAGACCGCTTGGGACA
>CAKUCJ010000423.1 GCA_934643435.1 uncultured Collinsella sp. | reverse complement strand
CCGCAACTTATGGGGGGTGGCTTTACTGATATCTCAGGCACTCGACGGGGTCGAGTTTAGCGGCGCGGCGGGCGGGGTAGAAGCCGAAGATGACGCCGATGCCGACAGAGACCGCAAAGGCCAGCAGCACCGTCGCGATCGAGAAGCTCGGCGTAATGGTGCCGCTTGCCCCAAACTCGTCCATAATGCCCGAGTTGGCGGCAAAGAACGTAAGTCCCCAGGCCAGCAGATAGCCAATTACGACGCCCAGAATGCCGCCGGTGATACAGAGCGCCGAGGACTCGGCCAAAAACTGCGCGGTGATGTCGCGACGGCTTGCTCCCAGCGCGCGGCGAATACCGATCTCGCGGATGCGCTCCGTCACGTTGGTGAGCATCATGTTCATAATGCCGATGCCGCCCACGAGCAGCGAAATGCTGGCAACGGCGCCCATGATGAGCGAGAAGGCGCCCATAAAGGAGTTGAGGGCGTCGATGGCGCTTTTCATCGAGGTCGCCGATACGCTGTCGTATTCATCGTCGTCCGCAATGCCCTTCATGCTGCGCACCTTGGACTCAATCGTTTTGCAGAGCTCATCCATGTCGGTTCCCTCGACGGCGAGCGCCGTCACGCTGGGGAATGAGGGGTTCTCGTCACCAAAGAGGCTGGCAATGGTCTCGCGCGGCATATACAGCGTGAGGGAGCCCATGGAGTCGTTGCCGCCGTCGATGACGCCGACAATTTGCACCTCGCCGTTGGACACCTTTATGGTCTTGCCCAGCGCGTCCTGCTCGTTGCCGTACAGCTGATCGGCGCCGCCGCGGCTGATGAGCGCCACGCGTGCGCCCGATTGGGACTCGGTCTGGGTGTAGGTGCGCCCCGCGACGAGCTTGCTGGCGCCTACCGCGTCGAGCATGTCGCTGTCGACGCCCTGCGCCATGACGGTATAGCTTTTGTCACCGGCCTTGTACTCGGTATAGGCGCTGTCTACGATGCCGATCTGCTCAATCTGCGGCATCATCTTGCGGAGTTTCTCGACGTCCGACTCGGTGAGCTCCTGCGAGGAATAAATCTGCACCATACGCGCGGCGTTGAGACCCAGGCTGTTAACCAGGCTGTTTTGGATGCCGCCGATAAGCGAGGTCATGGCAATGACGGAGGCGATGCCGATGACGATGCCCAAGATGGTGAGTAGGCTGCGTCCCTTGTTGGCCTCGAGCGAGTGAAGGGCTTCCTGGACAAGATCTCGCGTACTCATGCCTTCGCTCCTTTCGGCAGGTCGGTGGATGCGGAAATCGTTGGCAGCGCGTCCAGGGCCCCGTGTAGCGTATGCGGCGCATGCGCGATATACGCACCGTCATGGATGCGTCCGTCGCGGATGGTCACGGCGCGGTCGGCCTCGGCAGCAATACCGGGATCGTGCGTGATGAGCACGATAGTCTTGCCGCGCTCCTGGAGCTTGTGGAAGGTTTCCATGACGAGCGCTCCCGTTGCGGAGTCCAGGTTTCCCGTCGGCTCGTCGGCCAAAATGATAGGCGGGTCGTTGACGAGTGCACGCGCGATGGCGACGCGCTGCATCTGGCCGCCCG
>CAKUCJ010000422.1 GCA_934643435.1 uncultured Collinsella sp. | reverse complement strand
GCCTGCCTGCCGCAGGTGACCGATTCCGACGGCCTGTTCGGCACAACGGACCTGGGCGGCTTTTTGCCGGCGCCCGTGCCCGTGCACGGCGTGCTGGGAGATAGCCACGCCGCCCTGTTTGCGCAAGGCTGCCACAGCCGCGGCATGGCCAAGGCGACCTATGGCACCGGCAGTTCGGTCATGATGAATGTCGGCGACGAGTTTGTCGCCAGCTCGCACGGGCTTTCGAGCTCGCTCGCGTGGCGCATGGACGGCGTGACCGAGTACGTGCTCGAGGGCAACGTGAGCTACGCCGGCGCCGTCAAGACCTGGCTGCGCGACGACCTGGAGCTCATCAATAACCCCGAGGAAGTTACCGACCTGTGCTATGCCGCCAACCCGGCGAGCCGCGTCTACTTTGTGCCGGCATTTACCGGCCTGGGCGCGCCGCACTGGGCAAGCGACGCCGAGGGCTGCGTCTTTGGCATGACGCGCACCACGGGTCGCGCGGAGTTCGTGAAGGCCGCCGACGAGTCGATCGCCTATCAGATCTTCGACGTGATCGATGCAATGGTCGAGGATTCGGGCGCGGCGCTGTCCGAGCTTCGTGTTGACGGCGGTCCCACGCGCGATGCGTACCTGATGCAGTTTGAGAGCGACCTGGTGGGTTCGCCCATCCGCATCGCGAGCAACGACGAGATGAGCGGCCTGGGTGCGGCTTGGGCCTGCGGCATTGCGCTCGGCATGTACGCGCGCGACGTGGTCGACGTCTACGGTGCCCGCGGCATCGTGGAGCCGTCGATGCCGACGGACGTACGAGCAGAGAAGATCGCCGGCTGGCGCCACGCCGTACAATCTACGATTGCGTATACCGCCTAGCATGATTTATCTGGGACGGGGATCAAATAATCATTGGTCTCCGTCCCGGGTAGCTAATTTGGGACGGGGCTTTTTGACTGGTATGATTGGTGCGACCATTCCAACCAGCTAAAAGAGCCCCGTCTCAAATTGACTACCGAGAGGATCTGCCATGGAGCGCATTGCGAGCTTTTCTGTCGATCATCTGCTGCTTGAGCCCGGCGTATACGTGAGCCGCATCGACCGCGATTCGGCGACCGGCGCCGCCGTCACCACCTTTGACCTGCGCCTGACCACGCCCAACAAAGAGCCGGTCATGAACACGGCCGAGTGTCACACCATCGAGCACCTGGGGGCGACGTTTCTTCGCAATCATGCCGAGTGGTCGAGCCGTATCGTCTACTTTGGCCCCATGGGCTGCCGCACGGGCTTTTACTTGGTCGTGTTTGGCGAGGTGACGAGCGAGGAGATTTTGCCGCTCGTCCGCGAGCTGTTTGAATTCGTCGCCGGCTTTGAGGGCGATGTTCCCGGTGTCGCCCCCGAGGAGTGCGGCAACTACCTGGATCAGAACCTTCCCATGGCCAACTGGCTCGCACGCCGTTATCTCGACCGCGACCTGGCCGATATCGACGAGAAGCACCTGCACTACCAGCAGGCATAGGGCCCGCCGCTCAAAACGCGCGCATCGGGCGCCCTCGCTTATGCGGGGGCGCCTTTTTGTACAAGACTTTAGTC
>CAKUCJ010000421.1 GCA_934643435.1 uncultured Collinsella sp. | reverse complement strand
CCCGAGATGGCGTCGTTGAGCTGCTCGCGCAGCTGGTCCATACGCTCGCGGGCAAGGTCAACCTTAGCACGCAGGTCATCGGTTTTGGCATCGACCATCGGGCCAAAATCGTTGACGGCGGCGCGGGCCTCCTCGGCGCTGTGCTCGTAGGTGTCGCGCATGTTATCCCAGGCGTCGTTGGCGATATCGGCGGCCATGGCGCGGGTCTCGGCGCCCGAGCGCGGGGCCAGAGCAACGCCGATGATGGCGCCGGCAGCGGCACCGAAAAGTGCACCGGAGACAAAGCTGAAAGTCTTTCCCATGATCATTCCTCTCCTGCGGGCACGTCGGTACCCACCGTTTGAATGCTGTCCATTATACCCGCAGCGCAGCGCTTGCCGCTCCGCTCATCTGCGTACGGTAAAGGCGCAGGCAATACGGCCTATCGAATGTGTTACGAATCTGTCTACTCCACAGGCAGGGCCGGCATGGCCGTCGTGGCTGCCGGATCCTCGCCGGCACCGTCTACGAGCGGCAGCGCGCTTTCGTGCGCCGACCCAGTCGGAGCCGTTGCCGCGCCGCCGAAGACGGCCGCGGAGGCCTCGTGGTTCTCGACAACCGCGCCCTCGGTATCAATCGCTACCTGGGGCTCGTCTTCAAAGTTGGGGACGCCCTGGGGCTCCGCGGGCTCGGGCTCGGCGGCAGCATCGGCGACGGGCTCGGCACCGGCATCGACACCGGCAGCGGCATCGCCCTCAGCCGCATCCTCGGCCGCATCCTCGCCGTTCGCGACGGCGACGGCCTCGTGCGGATCCTTGCCCTCGGCCTCGGCGCGCATACCCAGCACCAGGTTGCGCAGGCCCGCGACCGTGCCGTCCACGTCGGGGGCGGGCTGGTCGGCATGCAGGTAGGCCCAATCCATCATGAAGGTGGCAGACGACAGCGCGCCGATGGCCAGCGCGTCGTCGGGACACGAAAGCTCAACCTCAAAGACGCGCTCGTCGTGCTCGCTCACGCGGGTGCGGCCGCACGAAATGCTGCCGGCGAGGCCGGTTTCGTTCATGAGCTCGACCGTCACGTGCTCCAGCAGGTGGCAGAGCTCGGTCTGGCCCATGCAGTCCTGGAACTCGCGACCGGAATCGCCCAGGCACAGGTGCTTGGCAATCGCGGGCACCAGGTAGTACACGCGCGCCGTGGCCTCGATATCCTCCGAGGTCATCAGCGGCATGCCGGGATTTACCAGCACATGCGCGCAGATCTTGTCCTCGCTGACGGTGACCTTAAGGATGTTGAACAGGCCTGCCATAACTCTCCCCTACTCTTCCTTGCCCTACTCGTCGCCATCATGCGAATTCGCGGAACCCGCACCCGACGCCGTCGGCTTTTCTGCCGAGGACTCGGAATCCTTCTTATCGGTTTCGGCCGGAGCGATCACGCGAATGAGCGAGATACGCTGGCCACGCATCGACTGCACTTTAAACTTGTACCCCGCAACCTCAAACACCTCTCCGATGTCGGGCACCGAGTCGCAAAGCTCCAAAATCCAGCCGGCGATGGTCTCATAATCATCGCTTTCCTCGAGCGGCCAACCAAGCTCAATCGCGTC
>CAKUCJ010000420.1 GCA_934643435.1 uncultured Collinsella sp. | reverse complement strand
AGAGCAAGTCATCGGACGACTGCACCGCAAGCATCTGCTGGAGCAGCTCGCGATCGGCATCCACCGCCCCCACACCATCGGCACAATCGACGCCGTGCTCAAGCAAAAACGCCCGCGCGGCCTCCATCTCAATACCGGCATGCACCAGCAGGTACGGCCGCTCGTCGGTCTCGGTCACCGCGTAGAGCGGAAGCCCGGCCATCCAGCGCACGAGTTCCTCGTACGCCTCAAATTCCATATCGTTGAGCTGCTGACGGGTGGTCCAGCCGCCGTTGATATCCCAGGTCTCTGCATCGAGCGGGTCTTGGCCAATGATGGCATCGAGCATAATCTGCTCGTGGTTGCCTTTGAGCACGTGGGCATTGGGCAGCGAGCGCACGAGCTTAATGACGCCAACCGGATCGGGCCCGCGATCGATCATGTCGCCCAGCACGTATAGCGTATCGTCGGACGCCAGCGAGATCTTGGACAGGGCCTCGTCAAGCGCACGCACGTGCCCGTGAGCATCGGATGTCACATAGATCGCCATGGTACGCCTCTCCTTGTATTGCGGCCGAAGCCCGGCACCGCAACTAAAACTTCAAGTTGAACTTAAACGTTCCCCATTGTACTCTGTTGCAATAAAGCTGGAAAGGGTTTACGCGCAGAGGCAAAGACGGCCACCTGTGACGATATCGCGCATGCCCGCAATCCAGCCCCATAAACCCACCATCTTTGGGTACAAATAACCGCAGACAACTGACCGTGCCACGCCAACCACCCAGGAGCGGACACCATCCATGAACCAGATACTTCTCTTTATCGGCCTCGTCATTATTCTGTGCCTGACCATCAAACCCGTCGGCAAAAAGCTCCCCTTCCCCACCCTGCTCATCTTTATCGCGCTCGGCATGCTGCTGGGCGTCAACGGCCCGGCGCACATCGACTTTAGCGATTACGCGCTCACCGAGACCGTCTGCAGCACGGCGCTGCTGTTCATCATGTTCTACGGCGGTTTTAACACCAACGTCGACCGTGCCAAGCCCGTCGCCGTGCCCGCGGTGCTGCTGAGCACGCTCGGCGTCGTCATCACGGCAGGCATTACGGGCGCGTTCGCGCACTTTGTACTGGACTTCGACTGGATCAGCGGCCTGCTGCTGGGCTCCGTTGTGGCGTCCACCGACGCGGCGAGCGTCTTTAGCGTCCTGCGAGAGCACAGTCTATCGCTGCGAGATGGCACCGACTCGCTGCTCGAGGTCGAATCGGGCTCCAACGACCCGGTCGCCTACATGCTCACCGCAGTGCTCGCCACGCTCGCGGCGGGTGGCAATATCGACATCCCCGTGCTACTGGCCAAGCAGATCATTCTTGGTGTGGGCCTGGGCCTTGCCATCGGTTGGGCGTCATCGCGCCTGGTGGGGCGCGCGCAAGCCGCGGCCGAAGGCGCACAGACCATCTTTTTGTTCGCCGTGGCGATCGTTGCCTACGCCCTGCCGAGCTACCTGGGCGGCAACGGCTTTTTGGCCGTTTACCTGGCCGGCATCGTGCTGGGCGCGAGCGATATCTCTGGCAAGGTCGAAATGGCACACTTCTTCGATACCCTCACCG
>CAKUCJ010000419.1 GCA_934643435.1 uncultured Collinsella sp. | reverse complement strand
CCTCGGCGGCAAGGCGGCAAGAATTGCCGCCCCTTCCTTATCGCGCGCAGCGTCAACGCCACCCGCCTTAGCCGGATCGATATCGGCCACCTCGCGCATATCCACCTTGGCATAAGCTCCCAAGCGCTTGGTGTACTCGGCGCAAGCATCCTTCCAAAAGCGCTCCTTGAGCTTGCCGACGCAAACTACGGTGTACTTCACGCGCGCCTACTCCTTCGAATCGCTCTGGACCTTGCCGGCAGCCAACATCTGCTCGAACATCGAGGCTGACTGCGAAAAGTCGCTCGGCAGCACGACCGTCGAGTTTTTACCCGTACGAGCGAACTCCGTCATCATCTCGGTCCACTGCGTAAACATGAACAGCTGGTTGGCCTCATCGTTGCCGACACCCGTCTCCTGGATAATCTCGAGCGAGTCCTTGATGCCCAGCGCGATTGCCTTGCGCTGGTTGGCGATGCCCTCGCCTGCCTTTTCCATAGCCTCAGCCTCGGCGGTCGCCTCGGTGACGCGCTTGATGCGGTCGGCCTCGGCAAGCTCCTGCGCCGCGGCGCGCTTGCGCTGGGCGGCGTTGATGTCGTTCATGGAGTTCTCGACCTCGGTCGGCAGCGCGATTTTGGTGATGAGCGTCGACACGAGGGTGAAACCGTAGGCGGCCATCTGCTCGGAAACGGTGGCGTTGACGTCCTTGGCAATGTCGTCCTTCTTGGCAAAGACCTCGTCGAGCGTGTAAACGGGAATCGAGGAGCGCAGGGCATCGGTGATGAAGTCGCGCATCTGGTCGACGGGCTCCTGCAGCATGTAGTAGCTCTTGTAGATGCCCGAATCCGCCGGGCCGGCACCCATGTCGTAGCTCACGTGATACTGAGCGGAGACCTCGAGGCCGATGGTCACGTTGTCCTGGGTCTTAACGTCGATGCCAAAACCGTTTTTCATGGTGCGCAGGCTCACCGTAGCGGCCTTGCGGTCGATTACGGGCACCTTCAGGTGGAAACCCGCGTTGACGATGCGGTTGAACTTGCCCAAGCGCTCGATAATCACGGCATGTTGCTGCTCGACGACATAGCAGGCGTTGGGAAGCAGCAGCAACAGGATGATGATAGGGATCAAAAGACTGGTAAGGGCGGCGATGATACCGGAAAACAGCATGGCTTCTCCTCTATTGGGCATACATTGGCACTAGGATACCCGTCCAAGGCGACCGCCCATAACAAAAAAGCTCCCATTGCTGGGAGCTCTTTCATTCAATGGTGCGGGCGAAAGGACGTCCGCGTATCCGCTTCGCGGATCCGCACCGGCTTCGGCCGCCTGCCGGCGTCCTCGCCAGCTCGCTAAAAACGCTCCGCGTTTTCTTGACGCTCGCTCCTTCACAGGTTCAAGTCCCTGCGATGGGCCCATAACAAAAAAGCCCCCATTACTGGGAGCTCTTTCATTTAATGGTGCGGGCGAAAGGACTTGAACCTTCATGGGGTTGCCCCCATACGGACCTGAACCGTACGCGTCTGCCAATTCCGCCACGCCCGCGTGCAGGAATTAGAATAACGGAGCGCCACCGCGAACGCAAGAACTATTTTTGAAAAAGTTTGCAGGC
>CAKUCJ010000418.1 GCA_934643435.1 uncultured Collinsella sp. | reverse complement strand
CGCGGCCTTCGCTCCGACCATGTCGTTACCGTCGGCATCGCTCTGTTCTCGATGCTCTTTGGTGCCGGTAACCTGATCATTCCGCCGCTTCTGGCACTGCAGGCAGGTTCTGCCACGCCGCTTGCCATGATCGGCTTTTTGATTGCCGCTATCGGCCTGCCCGTCATGGGCTTTATCGCCGTGGCGCTTGCCGGAACGGCGCGCGAGCTGGCCGGTCGCGTGCACCCCAAGTTTGGCGAGTTCTTCGTCGCGGCGGTGTATCTGGCGATCGGTCCGTGCCTGGCCATTCCTCGTACGAGCTCCACGGCCTTCGAGATGCTGGTGCCGCTGCTGCCCGAGGGCGTTTCGCTCGGCACGGCTCGCCTGGTGTTTGCCGTCGCCTTCTTCGTCGTCGCGTTTGCGCTTACGCTTCGCCCGGGCGTTATCACGCGCGTGCTCGGTCGCATTACGGGCCCCGCGCTCATCGCGCTCATTGTGCTGGTTGTCGGCGCTGCCGTGATCTCACCGCTGGGTCCGGCTGCCGCGCCGCAGGCTCCCTATGATGCGGGCGCTGCCGTGCAGGGCTTTTTGACGGGCTACCAGACCATGGACCTGCTTGCGTCGCTCGCCTTTGGCATCATCATCGCCGAGACCATTCACGAGCTGGGTGTGACCGACGACAAACGCGTGGCCTTCGAGATCTCGCGCTCCGGTGTCATTGCCGGTGTGCTCATGGCCATCATCTACTGCGGCCTGGCGCTTGCCGGTATGCAGCTCGGCACCGTTATGCCCGATGCGACGAACGGCGCTGCCATCCTTGCCCGCTCGGCCTCCATGCACTTTGGTTTGGCCGGCACGGTCGTGGTCTTCGCGATCTTCTTCCTCGCGTGCATGAACGTGTGCATCGGTCTTATTAGCTGCTGCTCGCGTTACTTCTGCGAGACGTATGTGGTCGAAGGGGGAGCGGAGGCTTCCGAGGAGGCCATGCGCCGCCCCTTCGCAATTCTCGCCTTTGTGTTCGCGGCGTTTTCGTGTGTGCTCTCCAACGTGGGCCTCGACGTGATTCTTATGTTTTCGGTGCCCATGCTCAACGCCCTGTATCCCGTCGCCATCGTGCTGGTGCTTATGGGCCTGGTGCACGGTTTTTGCGATACGCATCCGCAGGTGTGGGTTTGGGTCGGCGGCGTGGTCGCCGTGCAGAGTGTGATTACCTCGGTCCGCGATGCGTTCTTTGCGGGTGTGTGGCTGCCGTTTGATGCGTTGCCGTTAGCAGACATCGGTGCCGCATGGGCGCCGGTTGCCGTGGTGGCGTTTGTGATCGGCCTGGCCCATAGCCAGTTTGTCGCACATTCGAGGAGCTAGGGTTTCTGCGCTTGCACAGGCGGGGAGTCTCCCCTATAATTTCCTTCGCTTTGGGACACGCAAGGTTTAGACCTTAGCTGCTCAACACCTTCGGGACGTGGCGCAGTTTGGTAGCGCGCCTGCTTTGGGAGCAGGATGTCGCAGGTTCAAATCCTGTCGTCCCGACCATATCTTGCGGGCGTAGTTCAATGGTAGAACCCCAGCCTTCCAAGCTGATGACGCGGGTTCGATTCCCGTCGCCCGCTCCA
>CAKUCJ010000417.1 GCA_934643435.1 uncultured Collinsella sp. | reverse complement strand
TCGTGCTCGGCGTCGTAGCGGCAGAAGGGCGAGGTTGCGGTGATGACGGCGCAGAACTCCGGTTGAGGGTTGCGTGCGGCGGGGTTCAGAGCGACCTTGCGACGCAGGCGCTCGATGTTGCGGATTCCGTCGCTTACCCTGGATTCGCCGAGCTTGATTTCTATCGCCGCCCAGCGGCCATCGTTGAGCTCGATGATGGCATCGACCTCAAGCCCGTCGGAGTCGCCATAGTAGTGGAGCGAGCTCGGGTGCGAGCCGGGCAGGCATGCGGTGTAGACGCTCAGGTCGTGAATGCACAGAGACTCAAAGAGCAGGCCAAACGTCTGGCCGTCCGCAAGGAGCCTCTGGGGATTCATGCCAAGCGCGGCCGCGGGAATGGAAGGGTCGGCAAAATAGCGCTTTGGCTTGGTGTGCAGGCGGGACTTTGCGCGGACGGGCGCATCCCAACCGGGCAGATTGACGATCGTATACATACTCTCCAGCATCTTGAGGTAAAACGCCACGGTCGAAGTTGCCGGCTGGGCGTCACTGTCGCCCAACGAGGCATCTGCCGCGATGGTGTTGAGCGTGGCAGAGGTCGCAACGTTGCGTGCAAGCGAGGACACAATGTGTCGCGCCGTAGATCCAACGCCGCCTTTTTGCGGAACGCTGACTTCGTACATGGCATCGAGATACTGATTAACGACCTCTGCCGCCATCTGGGGGGGTCGCCCCGACGAGCGCCGGCCATCCTCCGCAACAAATTGCGTCGGCCAACATGGGCAGCGATCCTGTATAGGCGGAAGGTTCGAATGATCCTTCGAATAGGTTTTTCAGCGAAACGGATCCCGCTGAAAGCCCGCGCTCCCAAAGTGTCATGGTGCTCATATCGAGACGCGCTATGCAGCCGGCGCCGCTGTGGGTGACAGAGTCTTTTGCCGGCGTTGACGACCCGGTGAGGATAAAGAGGCCCTTCTCACCGCCAGATGCATCTACGGCGCGGCGCGTGGCGTCCCATGTTGCAGGGGTCTCCTGCCACTCGTCGATGACATGCGGCTTATCGCCCTGAAGAGCGAGTGAAGGATCGGCTTCGACCAGCGACTTTACGTTTGGGTCGTCAAGATGAACAACGCTCTCACCGAATGCGAGCGCGGTCCATGATTTGCCGCACCATTTGGTGCCCCGAATCTCGACCGCTCCAAAAATCTGGAGCAGGGTTTGCAGCCGTTCGTCCAAAAGGCGAGGACGGTAGGATTTGGGCTGTTCCGAACCATAAGTAATCATGATTTGATAAACCTCTCTACCTGCGCATACTCGATTTCCGAGGATTTCCACACTCGATTTTCGAGGATATCTGGACTCGATTTACGAGGTTTGGGCTACAGGTAGATCCCCTCGAACAGAGTCTTGTGGAACTGGGTGTGGTGGTCGCGGGCCCAGGTGAAGAGGGCCTGGTCAAAGTCGCCCTGGATGGGCGGGATGCCATAGACGCCGGCGACTTCCACGCGTACGAACTCCAGCGCGGGCAGCTTGTTGATGGCCGTGAGCGCAAACGGCGACGTGGGCTCCTCGAACAGGTAATGGCTGCCTTGCAGCGCGCCGCAGCCGGTGCACGTGC
>CAKUCJ010000416.1 GCA_934643435.1 uncultured Collinsella sp. | reverse complement strand
CACCCAAAAACTCATCCAACATTAATCTTGGCTCAAGAATCGCTTAATCTATAACCTGCACTATAGAGTTCGACCAAGGGCGGGGCGGCGCCGCGCAACGCAGGCCGCCGAACGCAACGCTCGCGCCCGGGCAATCGCCCGGCGTCGCGCCCATCGAACGAAAGGACAGGTCATGGACGACCTCGAAAAAGTTGAAACCATCCGCACCAAGTGCAACGTGAGCTATACCGATGCCAAGGCCGCGCTCGACGCCGCCGACGGCAACGTTTTGGACGCCATCATTTGGCTCGAGTCGCAGGGCAAAACGCAGGCCACATCGGCACACGCCGCCACCGAGTCCGAGCCGGTCGACGAGCCCTCGGCCGAGATGGTCGCCGCGCAGGCCGCCTACGAGAAGTCGAGCGAAAAGACCGACTTCTCTAAGAAGATGGACAGCGTGTGGGAGTACCTCAAAAAGCTCTTCCGCCTGAGCCTGGACACCAAGTTTATCGCCACGCGCCGCGACGCTATCATCCTCAACATCCCCATCCTGATCCCCATCGTTGCGCTGTTTGCCTGGGGCGCTACGATTTGGCTGATGCTGCTTGGCCTGTTCTTTGGCATGCGCTACCGCATCGACAGCGACGGCGACGTGCCCGGCAGCATCAACAACCTGATGGATCACGCCGCCGACGCCGCGGACGGCATCAAGCAAAATCTGAACGACGACAAGTAATCGCAGACGGGGGCACGCATGGCACGAATCTTGATCGTAGAGGACGAGGAGAAAATCGCCCGCTTTGTGACGCTCGAGCTGGAGCACGAGGGCTACCAGGTGGAGCACGCCGCCGACGGCCGCACCGCCGTGGACCTGGCGCTGGAGCGCGACTACGATCTAATTCTGCTCGACGTGCTGTTGCCGCAGCTCAACGGCATGGAGGTGCTGCGGCGCGTCCGCAAGCACAAGGATGTGCCGGTAATCATGGTCACCGCGCGCGACGCCGTGATGGACAAGGTGGCTGGGCTTGACGCCGGCGCCGACGATTACCTGACCAAGCCGTTTGCCATTGAGGAGCTGTTCGCGCGGATCCGCGTTGCGCTGAAGCGCGCGGAGGCCGTGCGGGCGGCTTCGCGCGTTGGCGGCGTCGGCGCCGGGACGGGCGCCGTGAGCGCCGATGCTGCCGCATCCCCGGCTGGCGACTCGGCCCAGACCGCCGCCGCGCCCTCCCCCGCCGCGTTCACCGTGGGCTCGGTCGTGCTCGATCCCGACCGGCGCGAGGTCACGGTCGGCGGCTCGCCCATCGCGCTGACCGCCCGCGAGTTCGATGTCCTCGCCCTGCTTATGGCACACGCCGGCACCGTGCTCACGCGCGAGCGCATTGCGCACAAGGCACTCGGCTACGAATACGTGGGCGACACTAATAACGTCGACGTGCACATCGCGCACCTACGCGCCAAGATCGAGGACGCCGGCAGCGCCCGCATCATCCAGACCGTGCGCGGGGTGGGCTATGTCTGCCGCGCGTAACGCCGAAACCAAGCGCGTCACCTCCATCGCCCGCGCCATCAACTGGAGCTACATGTGGCGACGCCTGGTAAGCTACGTCTGGCTGGATCTGTTGCTGC
>CAKUCJ010000415.1 GCA_934643435.1 uncultured Collinsella sp. | reverse complement strand
GCTGTTGTTCGATGATGCTGCAGCGCTTGAGCGCGCCGGACGTGCCGCTCTTGACCAGAAGAAGGCCTCGGGCGAGGCATTATTGGTGGCGCGTGGCGTGAGTGGCTCTGCTGCCGCTGAAGGCGCTGCCGGTTCCCGTCTGGTCGATCGTCTGTCCGTACGCGCGGGCTATGGTCCGGTTGTCGAGGCACTGCTCGGCGGCTATTACGTGGTCGATGACCTGGCTTCCGCGCTGTCCGCGCCGGTCATTGACGGCGTGACCTATGTGACCCCCGACGGCGCCCGTGTTTCCTGTGGTGGCTTGGTGCGCGTGGGGCTCGATGCCGGCGAGGCATCGGGTGCCTTGGAGCGCAAGCGCCGTATTCGCGAGCTGGAGGGCTTGGAGCCCGATCTGACCGCTGTGTTTGAGCATGTTTCGGATCAGGTTGTCGAGGCCAATGCGGCCGCCGAGGAGGCGCGCGCCGCCGAGGGCGATGCTGCCGGCGAGATTGCCCGTCTTGAGGGCGAGCGCCGTTCTCTGCTCTCCGAGATCGGCCGCCTAGAGCAGAGTGCCAACAACGCCGAGATCGAGCGCGTGCGCATTTCCAAGCGCCGCGAGCAGGCTGCCGAGGCCGTCCGTGCGGCACGTCCGCATGTGGACGTGCTCACCCGTTCGCGTGATGAGGCCCGTGCGCAGGCAAGCGATTTGGGTTTGCAGATTGCCGAGGCCAACGACGAGCTCGACCATGTGCGCCGTGACGACTCCGAGGCTGCCGGTAAGCTCGCCGACGCCAAGGTTCGCCTGGCCCAGACGAGCGAGCGTCTTCGTTCGCTGAAGGGCCGCGTGCCCGATCTGGAGCATCGCCTGGAGGGCATTGACCGCCGTATCCGCGGAACGCGCCAGGCCTCGCGCTCGCTCGAGCTGTTGCGCCTGCGCGTCGATCCCATGCACGAGCGTTACTCGGCCCTGCTGGAGCGCGCCTCGGATTGGGCCGCGCGCCTGCGTGACCAGGCTTCGCGTGAGGAGGCTGACTCGGCCTCGCTAAAAAAGACCATCGAGGACGCCAAGGCCGAAGTCGCCCGCGCCAAGGAGAGGGTCGATACCGCCACCGCGACGCAAAACGAGTTCAAGGTCGCGCGCGGCAAGCTCGAGGTGCAGGTGGAGGCGGCCATCAAGGCCATCACCGCCGATGGCACCACGGTGCTCGAGGAGGCGCTCATGCTTCCGGCGCCCACCGACCGCGATGCTGCCGAGCGCGAGCTCAACCAGCTCGTGCGCCAGATCAACAACTTGGGCCCCGTAAACCAGGTTGCCATGGAGGAGTACGAGCAGCTCAAGCGCCGCGCCGATTACATCGAGGAGCAGCTGGCCGATCTGGAGAGCGCGCGCAAGGCGCTCACCAAGATCACCGTGGCCATCGACCGCAAGATGCGCAAGGCGTTTCTGGTGACCTTTGAGAAGGTCGACGCGAACTTCCGTGAGATCTTTGCCATGCTCTTCCCGGGCGGTCAGGCTCACCTTGAGATGACCGACCCCGAGCACCCGGCCGAGACGGGTATCGAGGTCGTGGCGCAGCCGCGCGGCAAGCGCATCACCAAGATGATGCTCATGTCGGGTGGCGAGAAGAGCCTGACGGC
>CAKUCJ010000414.1 GCA_934643435.1 uncultured Collinsella sp. | reverse complement strand
GTCCTGCAGCACCTGCATGGCAATCGAACTCGCGCGGCAGAGGTACTGGGTATAAGCCGCACGACCTTATGGCGACTGTTGAAGAGCGATGACCGCTGAGCAAGGTGCCCGTGACCACGCGCGGCGCGTGTGATACAGTCCAAGACAATATTGTTTCGATTGTGTTACGGCGTGCGGGGGCGTATGGCGGAGACTTCAAAAACAAACCGAGCGAAACGAAGCGCGGCGCCGGTCAACCGACGTACGACTTCGCGCACATGGGGCAAAAGCGCCTCGGGGTTCGATGGTTCGTTCAAACGCACGAAATATGGCTATCCTTCGGCAAGCGCGCGTTTGGCCATGCAGGCCGAGTCGTCGCTGTGGGGCCGCAAGCGCGTAGTGGGCTCAAAGCTCAAGCACGATGGCACGCTTGGTTACATTAGCCGTGGTGCCGCTCGCCGCAGCGGTTTAAATCCTGCGGGCTGGCATCGTTACGTGCCGATTGCGGTTGTTGCCGTGGTAGTCATCATTGCGCTTGCGGCGCTTGGCTATGCCGGCGGCGGTGCCAGCCTGGGCGCGATGTTCAAATCGCCCGAACTTGCGCATGCCGGTACGGAGCTTGTTGAAGGCGCGCAAGGCCAGACGGGCGTGGCGCCCCAGCGTGGCATGGTCGCAGTTGCCGCTACGATTGCCGATGCCCAAAAGGACGATGGCGAACAAAAAGCAGAGGGAACGGCGCAGACGGGCGATGACGGGGTGAATTTGGCTCCAAATCAAGCGACCTAGAGCTGCCGGAACACGAAATCGCCACAGCAGGGTGTCGTTTGCGACCGTAGGCGAACAAAAATCAGCAATAGTGTTTCATGTAGAGCTCTTTGGTCACAGTTTACGAAAAAGGGCTATACTACTAAACACTTGAAATTCCGTAAGCTGCAAGTTGAGGAGTACCTAACATGAAGAAGAGATTCATGGCAGCTCTGAGCGTTCTCGCTCTTGCCCTGGCTCTGCCCATGGCTGCTTTCGCCGCTGACAGTCCTGCAAATGTTAAAAGCGATCCTGTCACGTCCAATGGCGTGACTGCGAATGCCTCTGGCGTTGTCGCTGGTAGCGATGCTTGGCTTAAGGTTGTCGGTTCCGGCGCTGCCGCCAGCAACGTTCCCTCTGGCTCCAATGTGGTTGCTTCTTTTGAGGTCACCCAGCAGAACACGAGCGGTCCGTACAACTTCACCTTTGCTCTTGGTTCTCAGTATGCTGGCGCCAAGGTAACCGCCTACATCCAGCATGATTCTGGCCGTGAAGAGGTGAAGGAGCTTACTGCTGACGCAAACGGCAACGTTTCCTTCACGATGAACGAGCTCTGCATCATCTCCCTGGTTGCTCAGCCCACGAGCGGCGCTTCTGCCGCTGCTAGCACGACCGTGACTGCCGACAAGGGCGCTAAGTCTCCGGCTACCGGCGTGAACACCACCGCCGTTGCCGCCGTGGCTGCTGTTGCCGCTGCTGGCGCTGCCTGCGCTTTTGTTGCTCTTCGCAAGAACAACTAGCACACATACGGTTTCAACCGTAAGATTTGAGGACCCGTACTTGTGCGGGTCCTTTTTTTGACCGATTTACAGGGTGAGGGAATACCATGGCACA
>CAKUCJ010000413.1 GCA_934643435.1 uncultured Collinsella sp. | reverse complement strand
TCAAGACGGCGCGCGGGCAGATCGACGGCATCCTGCGGATGGTCGAGGAAGACCGCTACTGCGTCGACATCTCCACACAGCTCATGGCCACGCAGGCACTCATCGCGCGCATCAACGCCGACGTGCTCAAGGCGCATATCGAGGGCTGCGTGACTTCGGCAATCGAATCGGGCGACGAAGACCTCAAAGCCGCTAAGCTCGCCGAAATCGAACGCGTCGTCGACAAGCTCTCCAAGTAATTGGAGCATTGGGGACAGACTGCTTTGCACCATCTTGGTGTATCGGGGACAGGTACGTTTGCACCACATTGGTGCAGATTAACCTGTCCCCCTTGCTCTAAATCGGGTATAAAGGCGTGCAGCATATCGAACGAAAGGCAATTTGCATGAATGACTTTATGAAGGGTCGCAATGGTGCCGATGAACTCACCATCGTGATGGGTTTTGCCGGCATCGTCATTGCGATGATCGGATCGATAGCCCGCATCCAGTGGCTCAGCTGGATTGCCATCGCCGTAATCGTGATTGGCGTGCTGCGCGGCCTGTCCAAAAATATCGATGCACGTCGCAAAGAGAACGAAGCCTTTGTCGCCGCGACCGCCAATGTCCCCGGCTTGGGCAAGTTTGTCGCCAGCTTGGGCGGCGGCGCTGCAGCGGCCAGCACCTCACGTGCAGCCGGCACCAGTAAGGAAGACTTTGAGCGCGCCAAGCGCACCGCTAAGAAGATGTGGAAGGGTCGCAAGACCACGGCATACCTCAAGTGTCCCAACTGCGGCCAGATGCTCTCCGTTCCCAAGGGCAAAGGCAAGATCCGCGTCACCTGCCCCAAGTGCCACGCCAAGATGGAAACGCGCTCCTAGCCGCAACACCATAGGACAAAATAAAAGCCGAGGCCTCGCACTGAGACCTCGGCTTTTTTGAATGTGGCAAAGGGACCGCCCCTTTGCCATACCTATGCCACGCCGTCGCGGGCAAGCTCCTCGGCCAACGCCTCGGCAGGCATGGCCATAATCGCGTCGAGCTCGGCGTCAACCTCGGGGATACGCTTCACCTTGAGTTTGCGTACCAGGTCACCGCGACACATCACGTGTATCGGCTCACGCAGAGCGCACAGGTCATCGAGCGGGTTCTCGCGCGTCACCAGGATATCGGCGGCCTTACCGCACTCGATTGTGCCGGTCTCGCCACCCAGCCCCAGCAGCTCGGCATTGACCTGCGTGGCCGTATGCAGCGCGAAGGCGTTGCTCACGCCGACATACTTGGCAAAATAGGCCACCTCACGCCACATGTCGTACTGCGTCACAAACGGGCAGCTCGAGTCCGTGCCCAGGCCTACCTTGATACCGGCTTCCAGCGCCGCACGAGCACTCTCGATAATGCCCGAGCACACGATGTCGCCGTTCTTCTTTTGTGTATCGGTCGAATGGGTCTTCTCCGAATCGAGTAGCACAAACGGCAATGCCGGGCTGATCGTGCAAGTCACGCTCGGCGCGCGACCCTCGAGCTGCGTACCAGCGGCGCCGCGATACAAATCCAGGATTTCGGGCGTCATCGGAGCACCGTGCTCGATCGTATCGACACCAGCCTGGAGCGCGGCCTTCACGCCCTCGGTGCTCTCGACATG
>CAKUCJ010000412.1 GCA_934643435.1 uncultured Collinsella sp. | reverse complement strand
TAGCCATCGGAACACAGTTCCTCGACGGCGCGACGCACCGTGATACGGCTCACCTCGTACTGCTCGGCAAGCTCGAGCTCGGACGGAATACGCTCCTTGGGTGCATAAACACCCTTCTCAATCGCATCCTTGATTTCATCGTAAATCTGCTGGTAAAGCGGGGCGTTTTTAGGCGTGGGCATATCGGGTCACTCTTATCAAAATAGCGAAATAACTAATACGTATATAACGTCTTTTTATATGTTACCTCAATTTGATAAAACGATATACCATATACAGCAAATCCTTACTTGCCGTCATCCTGCTGCAAGCTCTCCTGATCGTTCAGGCGCGCCTGCCTGCTGGCCATACGCGCCGGTTTATCCGGATCGGGCACGGCCGTGGGCATGGGCTCGTCGACATGCCCGCCCCACCAGCCGCCCACAAAGTCGAGCGTGTGGAACACGTTGATCACGGCGCCGGGGTCCACATCGCACACCAGCTTGACGATATCCTGGCTCTCGTAGGTCGAAACAACGGTGTGCAGCAGGTACATCTTTTCGCGGCTGTACCCGCCGATGACCTCGGCACAGCTAATGCCATGCTGAAAATGGTCGACGTAGGCAGTCATGATCTCGTCGGCCTTACGCGTCGTGATCTGTAGCGTCACGCGGTCGTAGCGGCGATAAAAGCTGTCGATGGTCTTGGTCGAAATAAACTGAAACACGATAGAATATGCCGCGTTGTCCCAGCCAAACATAAAACCGAAGATCGCCAGGATAGCGCAGTTGAAGCCAAAGATGACGCCCCAGATGGTCTTTCCCGTGTGGTTGGACACCCACAGCGCGATAAAGTCGGTGCCGCCGGTCGATGCGCCGGACTTAAGCGCGATAGCGGCGCCCAGACCCGAGACCACGCCGCCAAAAATGATGAGCATGATCTTATCGCCCAAAAACGGCGCGAAGTGAAAGATGTTGAGGAACAGCGACGAGAGCGCGACCTGTGTCATCGAGAAGATAACGAAGCGCTTGCTGATGCCGCTCCAGCACAGGAGCGCCACGGGGATGTTGAGCGCGAGCATGCCGAGCGAGGTGTCGATATGGACGCCGCCGAGCGAGGTGACGCGATCGAGCAGGACCGCGACGCCGGTGAGGCCGCTCGGAAGCAGGTCGGCGGGCCGAATGAACGCCTGGATCAGGAAGGTCTGCAGGATGGCGGATATGGTGACCGCCACGGCAGTGATGGCGCGGCGGACGATGGTGAGGCGGCCGAGCACGAGCACTCGGTCCGTGAGCTGATCGATGGCGTTCGCCACGTAGGCTCCTTTCGAAGGCAGATGTAATTGTGGGGCATGCCGGCGATTGTAGCAGGAGTAAGAAAAAACCACCACAAAGGTGCCTGTCCCCTTTGTGGTGGCTTGCGGCCAGATGGCTAGATGGCAGATAGGATGTCGGTGAGGTTGTCGATGATGGTGTCGGCGGCGGACTGGTCCAGGTTGACGCCTTCGTGCGGACGCAGCGCCAAAACGCGAGCACCGGAGCGCTTACCGGCCTCGATGCCCAAAGGCGAGTCCTCGATGACCAGGCACTCGGCCGGCTCCACGCCCAGCGCCTCCATGGCGCGCAGGTAGATCTCGGGGTCGGGCT
>CAKUCJ010000411.1 GCA_934643435.1 uncultured Collinsella sp. | reverse complement strand
GCTCAAGAATCGCGTCTTTGAGTCGCTCAACGCCGTGGTCGAGGACGCCGACATCGATGCCCTCGACGAGGAGATTGCACGCTCCGAATCCACCAAGGCCAAAAGCGAAGAGACAGCCGCCCCTGTGGCCTCTCACGAGGAATCGCTCGTGAAGCCGCTCAAGGTCGTCCCTTCGCACAGTGCAACCGCCAACGCGGACAAATAAACGTTGCCGCAAACCGGCTTCCCATGAAAGGTTTCGCCATGTACGACTTCGAATCTCATATCGTCGACATCCCCGACTATCCCGAGCCCGGAGTCGTCTTTAAGGACATTACGCCGCTCTTTGGCAATCCCGAAGCCCTGATGGCTATGGTTGATGCCCTGGCAGAGCATTTTGCCGGTATGGGTATTACCAAGGTCGTGGGTCCCGAGGCCCGCGGCTTTATGGTCGGCGTGCCCGTGGCCGTCGCACTGGGCGCCGGCTTTGTTCCCGCACGTAAGCCCGGCAAACTGCCGCGCAAGACGGTGAGCGAGAGCTACGAACTCGAATATGGCACCGATTCCATCGAGATCCACGCCGACGCCATCACCTCTAAAGATACCGTGTTGATTCTGGACGACTTGGTCGCGACGGGCGGAACCGTCGAGGCAACAGGTAAACTGGTGCGAGATATGGGCGCAAAGCTCGTGGGTTACGGTTGTATCCTTGAGCTTGCGTTTCTCAACCCGCGCGAGAAGCTCACGCCTTCCAACGAGGACGTCGAGCTCTTTAGTCTGGTAACGGTCGACTAGCCGCTACCCTTAGATACCGGAAAGGAAGCTCCATGCGCACAGCAAACACGCACAAAAACATGGCACGCTGCGCTGCTACGGCAACCCTCGCTTGTGTTTTGGGTCTGGGCCTCACGGCCCCGGCCTATGCCGATACCGCATCCGATCTTGCCGCTGCTCGCACCAAACTGGAGCAGATTGGCACGCAAACCCAGCAGATCTACGACGAGCTCGCCACTCAGACGCAGGCGCTCGACCAGACCGCTGGCGAGATCACGCAAAAGCAGCAGGAGATCGCTGATGGCCAGGCCAAGCTTTCCACCTACGTTGCCGGCGAGTACAAGACCGGCGGCCTGAGCCTGCTTCAGGTTCTGACCGGTGTCGATGACCTGGGCGACATGCTCAACCGCCTGTTCTACTACGGTAAGGTGTCCGACAAACAGGCCCAGACCATCCAAGAGGTCAAGTAGCTCAAGCAGGAGCTCACCGATAAGCAGGCCGAGCAGGAGAAGAACGTCGCCGCCACGCAAAAGAAGGTCGACGAGCTCAACGCTCAGCAAGCCGAGGCTCAGAGCATTGTGAACTCCCTTGATTCTCAGCTGCAGGCCGAACTTGCCGCCGAGGCTGAGGCCAACGCAGCACTGCAGGCCGGCATTAACGCCAGCACTGCCGACAAGGCGACGATGAGCACCGAGACGGCCGGCACGACCGAGAACACCAATACCAACAACAATAACGGTGGCCAGACCAACAATAACAACAACCAGGGCGGCAACACCCCGGCTCCCACGCCAACGCCCGCTCCCGCTCCAACCCCTGCGCCCACTCCTGTCCCTGATAACACCAATGGAAGCGCAATCGTTTCTCGTGCCTACA
>CAKUCJ010000410.1 GCA_934643435.1 uncultured Collinsella sp. | reverse complement strand
GAACCACTTGGCCGGTGCCGGGGCGGGTGCGGGGCTACCGCACTCGGGGCAGAACTTGCCGGTGTTGGTGGCGCCGCAACTGCAGGTCCACGTGCCGGCCGCGGGCGCGGCGGCGGGAGCCGGTGCGGGGGCGGGTGCCGGTTGCGGGGCGGCCTGCTGCTGCGCCTGGCCGGCGGCGAACAGCTGGCTGGCGTTCATGCCGCCCATGCCGCCTGCCATGCCCATGCCCATAAAGCCGGCCATCGCACCGTTGGGGTTGGCCGCCGCGGCGCGCATCGCGTCGCTCTGGGCGCTGGCGATGTTGGCGGCTGCCATGGTGGGATCGCGCATGACCGCGGCCTTCTGGAGGTCCTTGATCATCTGCTCGTCTTCTTGCGAGGCGGCGATGGAGTTGACGCCAAAGCTCACGATCTCGACGCCGCGCAGATCGCGCCAGTCGGCGGAGAGGACCTCGTTGAGCGCGCGGGCGAGCTCGGTGGTGTGGCCGGGGATGGCGCTGTAGCGGATGCCCATCTCCGAGATCTTGGCAAAGGCGGGCTGCAGGGCGGTGAGCAGCTCGGACTTAAGCTGGCTGTCGATCTTGTCGCGCGTATAGCTATCGGTCACGTTGCCGCACACATTGGTGTAGAACAGCAGCGGGTTGGTGATGCGGTACGAATACTCGCCGTTGCAGCGCACGGAGATGTCGACGTCCAGGCCGATATTGTTGTCGACCACGCGGAAGGGCACGGGCGAGGCGGTGCCGTACTTGTTGCCGATGATTTCCTTGGTGTTGATAAAGTAGACGCGTTGGTCCTTGCCCGCGTCGCCGCCGAAGGTGAAGCGGCTGCCGATATTGGCGAAGGTCTCCTTGATGGAGTCGCCCAGGTTGCCGCTAAAGACGCTCGGCTCGCTGCCGGTGTCGAAGACGAACTCGCCGGGCTCCAGCGCGACCTCGATGATCTTGCCGTTTTGCACCACGAGCATGCCCTGGCCGTCGTTGACGGCGATGACGGAGCCGTTGGAGATGACGTTGTCCTCGCCGCGCGTGTTGGAGCTGCGGCCGCCGGTGCGCTTGCTGCCCTTGCAGGCCAAGACGTCAGCGGGCATCGATTCGCAATAGATAAATTCCTTCCACTGGTCGGCCATGACGCCGCCGGCAGCTCCCAATCCAGCTTTCAAGAGTCCCATGGTGATCTTCCTTTCTCGTCAAAGACCGGGTGGTGTTGGTCGGGATGGTTAGTCGTCCTTGTCGTCCTTCATGACGACCGAGGTCTCGGTGTGGCTGAAGGTGTCGTGCTTCTCGACCAGGTCGAGCTCGCCGCAGTACTCGTCGGCGTGGGTCGCCTCGTTGGCTGTCTTGAGCTGACCTACCAGCAGCACGTCTCCGATGATCACGATGATCAGCGGCGCCACGATATTGATGAGGATGCCCTCGATATCAAAGGTGAGGTAATCCGGATCGAAGGCGTATTCGCCCATAAAGAGGATCTGGGAGAGGACAAATCCGATCACAAAGAACAGCAGCGAGGCGATGATGAGCTTGGGCTTGGAGCAGGGGAGCTCGCCGACCATGCGGCCGGTCTGGCCGTTCATGGCAAACAGGTAGCTCTTGCCGTTCCACGAGGTGGAGAGCATCCAGACGGGGAACA
>CAKUCJ010000409.1 GCA_934643435.1 uncultured Collinsella sp. | reverse complement strand
TCGGGCTTTGCCGACCTCATCTCCACGCAGCTCGCCAGCTTTGAGCTCGAGCGCCAGGACGAGCTCACGGCCCGCGTCGAGCTTCGCGCCCTGCAGTCGCAGGTCGACCCGCATTTTCTATTCAATACCATCAGCACTATCGTGTCGCTCGTTCGAACCGAGCCCGACAAGGCGCGATCGCTGCTGATCGACTTTTCCAATTACTACCGTCAGACGCTTTCTGACTCCGATACACTCACCACGCTCGAGCACGAGGTGGAACAGGGCACTCGTTATATCAATCTTATGCAGGCCCGTTATGGCGACGGCCGTCTGCGCGTTTCGGTCGATATCGACTTTGAGGTGCGTGACAGCATGGTGCCGCCGTTTATCTTGCAGCCGTTGCTCGAAAACTGCATCAAGCACGCGCAGCGCGAGACCGAGCCGCTTTCTATTCATGTAAGGGCTTTCGAGACCGATGACGGTTTGGAGATCATCGTCGAAGACGACGGCATCGGTATGAGCGAAGAAGTCTGTGCGCACCTGTTTGAGCAGCATCGCCGAGAGGAGCCCGAGAGCATTACCGCCGACGGCTCCATCAAGCGAGGCTGCGGCCTGGCGCTCTTCAACGTGCTTCAGCGCATCCATTTCTTTTACGGAGAAGACTCTGGCATGCGCGTGAAGTCCCAGGAGGGCGTGGGAACGCAGGTCATCGTTGAGTTGAACGGCGAGCCGCATGAGCCGGCACCGTTGACGGTGTAGCGCGAATGTATTGAGAAGAGAGGAAGCGCACATGTCCGAGGGCTGGAACATCTTGGTGGTTGATGACGAGCCTCCTATTAGGGCCGAACTACGCTATCTGTTGGAAAAGGATGCGCGTGTGGGCAACATTGCCGAGGCGGGCAATGTCACCGAGGCCGTGGAGTCGATCCTGTCGAACAAGCCCGACGTGCTGTTTTTGGACATCACGATGCCCGGTCGCTCGGGAATTGAGCTTGCCGAGACGCTGCAGAACCTAAAGACTCCGCCGGTGGTGGTGTTTGTGACGGCGTTTGCCGAGTTCGCCGCCGATGCCTATAACCTCGATGCTGTCGACTATGTCGTCAAGCCGGTCGAGGACGCACGCCTGTCGAAGGCGCTCGACAAGATCGAGACCGCCCTGGGCGCCCGTCGCGTCGTCCACGCCCCGCGCCAGCCCCTTCGCCTGACGGTGGACCGCGGGGGCAAAAAGGTGTTCATCCCCGTCGCAGACGTCTGCTACTTTGAGGCGCGCGCCGATTTTTGCAACGCCATCTGCGCCGAGGGAACGTACCTGATCAACGAGTCGATTTCCTCGCTCGAGCGTCGCCTGGGTTCCGAGGGCTTTATTCGCGTTCATCGCAGCTATCTGGTCAATTTGGAAGACGTGCACAATGTCGAGATCGGTTCCACGGGGCTGATGGAGCTTCGGCTCGACCGCGTGAGCTCGACGGTGCCCGTGTCCCGTCGCCGCGCCGCCGAGGTCAAGGCTCATCTGGGGCTTGCGTAAGCGACCTGCACACCATCGTTTACCGCCGCAGGTTTGGCATGACCGCGCGGTGGGCATAATGGATTGCATCGAATGAAATCGAAAGGATCATTATGCCCGCGCTTATCACCCATCATCTGTTTGGCGAGGAAAGCAT
>CAKUCJ010000408.1 GCA_934643435.1 uncultured Collinsella sp. | reverse complement strand
CTCACCATGGTTTCGGTCATCCTGCCCCGCGCCGAGGTCGCAGCCGAGCGCGTGGAAGAGGTCATCACTTGCCCCACCAGCATCAACGACCCCGTCTCGCCCAAACTGCCCACGGCCAGCGCGCCGCGCGGTGAGCTCACCTTCCGCGACGTGAGCTTCCAGTATCCCGATGCCCGTGCCGACGTCATCAGCGGCGTGAACTTCACCACACATGCCGGTCAGATGCTCGGCATTATTGGCTCCACGGGCTCGGGCAAGTCCACGCTCGTGCAGTTGATTCCGCGCCTGTACGACGTCACGGGCGGCAGCATTTCGCTCGACGGCATCGATGTGCGCGATATGACCCTTTCCGAGCTGCGCCGCCGCATTGGCTATATCCCGCAGCAGGGACGCCTGTTCTCGGGCACCGTCGAGAGCAACCTCAAGTTTGCCGGCGACATGGTAAGCGACGACGACATGCACCAGGCCGCACGCATCGCCCAGGCCGAGGACTTTATCGCCGAGCGCGAGGGCGGCTACGACTCCCCCATCAGCCAGGGCGGCTCCAATGTCTCGGGCGGCCAGCGCCAGCGCCTGGCTATCGCCCGCGCCCTGGCCAAAAAGCCCGAGGTCGTGGTGTTCGACGATTCGTTTAGCGCGCTCGACTACAAGACCGACGCGCGCCTGCGCGAGGAGCTCGCCAAAAACGTCACCGATGCTGCGCTCGTGGTCGTGGCCCAGCGCATCGCGACCATCATGCACGCCGACCAGATCATCGTGCTCGACGACGGTCACGTGGTAGGCACGGGCACGCACGAGGAACTGCTGCACGGCTGCCCGGCGTACCTAGAGATCGCGCAGTCGCAGCTTTCCGCCGAGGAGCTGGGGCTTACCCAAGAAGAGATTGCAGCCGTTATGGAAGGAGGCGAGCGCTAATGGCAGACGAGACCAAGACTCAGATTCCCAAGCCCACCCGTCAGCGTGGACCCATGGGCCGCATGGGCGGCATGGGCCGCGGCGAAAAGGCCAAGGACTTTAAGGGCACCATGAGGCAGTTGCTCGGCTATATCGGGCAGCACAAGATTGCCGTGTTCGCCGCCGTCACCTTTGCCGTGTGCTCGGTCGTCTTTAACATTGTGGGACCCAAGGTGCTCGGCCAGGTTACGACCAAGCTGTTCGAGGGCCTGGTTGCCAAGGTCAACGGCACCGGCGATGTCGACTTTGACTGGATCGCCAAGACGCTCGGCTTTCTGCTCTGTCTGTACCTGGCGAGCTCTGCCTGCAGCCTGATCCAGGGCTGGCTCATGACCGGCGTCACGCAAAAGATCTGCTATCGCATGCGCAAGGAGATCGCCGCCAAGATCGCCGTCGTGCCGATGAGCTACTTTAACGGCCACAGCAAGGGCGACGTGCTCAGCCGCATCACCAACGACGTGGACACGCTGGGCCAGAGCCTGAACCAGTCCGTGACGCAGCTTATTACGTCCGTCACGCAGATTATCGGCGTGCTCGTCATGATGCTTTCGATCAGCCTGCCGCTCACCGGCGTCACCGTGCTCACGCTGCCGGCCGCCGCGGTTATCTTGATGGTGATGATTCACTTCTCGCAGCCGTACTTCCGCGAGCAGCAGCAGGTCCTGGGCACCGTCAACGGCATTATCGAGGA
>CAKUCJ010000407.1 GCA_934643435.1 uncultured Collinsella sp. | reverse complement strand
CCACGCCCGCGTGCAGGAATTAGAATAACGGAGCGCCACCGCGAACGCAAGAACTATTTTTGAAAAAGTTTGCAGGCATTTTCCCAAGCGGCCTGCGCGATTGCTTCGGCATTCTCGCCGGTACGGTCGACACGGTCGTTGACCAGCGCGTTTGCCGTAATGGAAATCATCGCGGGCTCACACTCAAGACCTCGAATTGGCTCTGGGGCCATATACGGGCAGTCCGTCTCGAACAAAATTCGATCGAGCGGGGTTGCCGCGAATGCCTCGCGCACGTCGTCGTTGCGCTTAAAGGTCGCCGCGCCGCCATAGGCAATGTAGCAACCCAAGTCTACAAAGCGCTCCATCGTGGCGCGGTCCTCGCCAAAGCAGTGCAGCACGCAACCGGCCTGGGGCACGCCCACCTCGTGCAATACGTTGTAGGCGTCCACGTGCGAGGTACGCTCCTGGTCCATGTCCTCGTGACGCAGATGCAACTCCACCGGCACGTTACGGCACACGGCAAGCTCGAGCTGGCGCGCCATGCAGTCGATCTGCACGCTGTGGGGCGCCGGCGCGATATCGTCATCGTAATCCATGTGGTAGTCCAGGCCGATCTCGCCGATGCCGACGCATAAGGGGTCATCGAGCGCGGCGACGATCTGCGCGTGAACGTCATCGGTATAATCCGGCGCGCCATACGGATGCACGCCGGCAAGATACTTGATCTGCGGAATATCCCGTATCGGCAGAATCTCGCGCGTCAGCCAGTCGCTGTAGTCCGTCACGCTGCGTTTGTCGGCGATGGGATCGAAGATCGTCACCAACAGATCGACGCCTGCGGCCTTGGCACGTACGAGCGTCTGGGGCACCTCTTTGCCCCAAAATGAAAGCAAGTGCGCATGCGTATCGGCAAGCGGCACCAGCGGCACCGGGCAAGCGATCGTTTTCTTTTTCTTGGTAAACGTCACGCGTTCGGCACTAAGCGTCATGGGAAAGCTCCTGAGCCAGGCGGACAAAGTCGGCGACGTCGAGCGTCTCGGCGCGCGTGGTGGGCGCGATACCGCAAGCCCCAAAGGCAGCATCGAGCACGTCCTTGGCAAAACCGTTGGCGCTCATGGAATTGCGGATGGTTTTGCGGCGCTGAACAAATGCGGCATCGATCACGCGGGCCACGAACTCGCGATCGAGCCCCTCGGGCACCACGCCGTCAACACGGTCGATGCGTACCACGGCCGAGTCCACATGCGGTGCCGGCATAAAGCAGCGCGGCGGCACCTCAAAGCGACCCGTCACCTGCGCATACAGGCCGAGCTTTGCCGTATAGCCGCCATAAGTCTTGTTGCCGGGCGTCGCGGCAATGCGATCGGCGACCTCCTTTTGCACCATGACGACGGCACGCTTGAGCGCGGGCATAGTCTGGAAGAACTGCAGGATGATCGTCGCCGCCACGTTATAGGGCAGATTCGCGACGAACACCGTCGGCTCACCGCCCGCTGTCCGCTCAATCTGCTCCGGCGTCACCTTAAGCGCGTCACCCATGATAAAGCGGAAGTTGGCATAGTCGGCAGCGTGGGCATCGAGCACCGGCTCGAGCTCGGGATCGGCCTCGATCGACGTGACGCACGCCGCCTCCTGCAGCAGGGCCAACGTCAGCGTGCCGCAACCCGG
>CAKUCJ010000406.1 GCA_934643435.1 uncultured Collinsella sp. | reverse complement strand
GCGTCGTTTTTACGGCGCGCCTTTTTACTGTTCTATAGATAGATGGAGTGGCACATGATTCGAGCTGCCCTGACGGTCGAAGAAGCTCTGGAGGGCATGAAGGCCCTGGAGCCCAAGATTAAAAACTACGCGCGCCTGGTTGTCCGCAAGGGCGTAAACGTCAAGTCCGGCCAGGAGGTTGTCGTTCAGTCCCCGGTCGAGTGCGCGCCGTTTGCGCGCGTGGTGGTCGCGGAGGCTTATGCGGCCGGCGCTGGCCACGTGACAGTCATTTGGGCCGACGATGCCGTGACAAGGCTCACCTACGAGCATGTCGAGAAAAGCTATTTTGAGCAGACGCCCGAGTGGAAGCGCCTGCAGCTGGATTCCCTTGCCCAGGACGGCGCTTGCTTTATCTTTATCGAGGGCGCGGACCCCGCGGCTCTCAAGGGCATCGATCCTGCCAAGCCCGCCGCCGCATCCAAGGCGAGGAACACGCAGTGCAAGGTGTTCCGCCGCGGACTGGATTACAACATCAACCCGTGGTGCATCGCCGGTGCGCCGGTTGTTGCCTGGGCGCGCGAGGTGTTCTCGGGCGATGAGGATGAGGTTGCAATCTATAAGTTGTGGAATGCGATCCTGCACACCGCTCGCGCCGATGGCCAGGACCCGGAGAGCGATTGGGAGCTCCATGACGCTGCGTTCGAAAAGAATCTGCGTTTTCTGAACGACAATAGTTTCGACTGCTTGCATTACACCGCGTCAAATGGAACCGATCTGACGATTGGCATGACAAAGGGTCACGAGTGGGCCGGCGGCAAAGGCGAGACGCCCGACGGTCATCCCTTCTTCCCCAACATTCCTACTGAGGAGGTCTTTACGTCGCCCGATCGCATGCGTGCTGATGGAATCGTCTATTCCGCCATGCCGCTCATTCACCACGGCAACAAGGTCGACGATTTTTGGATTAAGTTCGAGAACGGTCGCGTGGTGGATTATGACGCCCGCGTGGGCAAGGCGACGCTGGCAAGCATTATCGAAACTGACGAGGGCGCTGCTCATTTGGGCGAGGTCGCGCTCATCTCTAAGAACACGCCGATCCGCGAAAGCGGCATCCTGTTCTATGATACGCTCTATGACGAGAACGCTAGCTGCCACCTTGCACTGGGTGTCGGCTTCCCCGAGTGCATCGAGGGCGGATACGATATGTCCAAAGAGGAGCTCCTGGAGCACGGCGTCAACGTTTCGAGCACGCATGTCGACTTCATGATCGGTACAGACGACATCGATATTACGGGCATTACACCTGATGGACGTGAAGTTGTGATTTTCCAGAACGGCCAATGGAGTTGGGAATAGTCCCAGACCGTGGTACAATGCCACCCGCGGGCCGTTAGCTCAGCTGGCAGAGCAGGGGACTTTTAATCCCAAGGTCCAGGGTTCGAACCCCTGACGGCCCACCATAGAAAAGAAAGCGATCGACTCCGGTTGGTCGCTTTTTTGTTACCGCGGCACGGGTTCGAACCCGAAAGGGCGCGGAGCTGAGTAAACGCGTGAGCGTTTGCCAGCGCAGCGCGCAAGGCGCGAAGCGCCGCAGCGGCCGCCTGCGGAGCAGGCCGAACCCCTGACGGCCCACCATAGAATAGAAAAGCGACTGGCGGATGCCGGCCGCTTTTTT
>CAKUCJ010000405.1 GCA_934643435.1 uncultured Collinsella sp. | reverse complement strand
GAAGATCGTGGTCGCGAGGTTCTTGTAGAAGTCGATGAGCTTGCGGTTGCGCCAGCCGCCGTACTCCTTGATGAGGTGGATGGGGCAGTCGAAGTGCGTGATGGTCACGAGCGGCTCGATGCCATGCTTCTGGCACTCGCGGAACACGTCCTCGTAAAAGGCCAGGCCGGCCTCGTTGGGCTCGGTCTCATCGCCGTTGGGGAAGATGCGGGTCCAGGCCAGGCTCATGCGGAAGGTCTTAAAGCCCATCTCGGCAAAGAGGGCGATGTCCTCCTTGTAGTGATGGTAAAAGTCGATGCCGGTCTGCGCGGGGTAGTAATAGCCGTCCTCGAAGTCGAGCATCTTGCGCTGGCCGGAAACCACCGCGTAGCGCTCGGGGCCGTGCGGGGCCACGTCCACGTTGGCCAGACCGCGGCCGTCCACGTTGTAGGCACCCTCGCACTGGTTGGCAGCCGTCGCGCCGCCCCACAGGAAGTCATTACGGAAAGCCATGCATCGATCCTTTCATACGCTGCTTGTCGTGGTTTCAGTATCCCCGCAAACGGGACGCCGCTCAACGACAGCAGCACAGCTCGACACTTCTTTTCGCACGCAAGCGCCCGGCACCCGCCCGCACCTGACACTTTTTGATACCGCGCAGCCCAAACCACCACGAAGGGGACAGGCACCTTTGTGGTGGTTTGACTGAATAGGAAAAAAAGGAAAAAATAGGAAAAAAAGGAAAGGAGACTCATGACTGAAACCATCTTCTCCCCTTCATTTGGAAATCGTCCGTCTTATCTCGTTGGGCGTGAAAGCGTAATTTCGACATTCGTCTCCGGCCTCGAGCAGGAGCCGGGCAATCGCGACCGAGCCATGCTCATGCTGGGTCAGCGAGGTAGCGGCAAGACGGTTCTCCTGTGGGAGCTTGCCGACCGCGCTCGCAAACTCGGATTCGTCGTCGCCACGCCCACCGTCGCCTCAGAGGATATGCTCGAACGCATTGTTGAGAAAATCCAAGAGGCAGGCGAGGCCTACGTCAGCAAACGTCATCTTCCCAAACTCACAGGCGGCAGCCTAAGCGTTTTCGGTTTCTCAGCGGGCCTCGAGTTCACGCGCGATGTGCAGGAAACCAAGAGTTTCCAATTCAAGCTCACGCAGCTGGCGCGCAAACTGACCGATCAGGGGCACGGCATCCTCATCCTCATCGATGAGCTCCAGGCGAACTCGCCCGAGATCAGGCAACTCGTCACCGCCTATCAGGAGCTGGTCGGCGAGAGGCTCAACGTCGCGCTCGTTATGGCGGGCCTTCCGGGGGCCGTCTCGGCGACACTCAACGATCGTGTCCTGACATTTCTCAACCGCGCACGCAAAGTCACACTCGAACCGCTTTCGGTCGGAGACGTTGACGCATATTATCAGCGGGCTTTCGAAGAGCTTGGCCTTGATATTCCGGGGGATCTTAGGCTGGGTGCCGCCCGCGTGACCCAAGGCTCACCCTATATGCTGCAGCTCGTCGGCTACAACATTGCCAATCGATGCAAGGCCGGAGAACGCGCAACGCAAGATCAAATCGATGGAGCTATCGAAGCGTCAAAGGTCGACTTTCAAAACGATGTGTGCGAGACGACGCTCGCTGCACTGTCGGACCAAGACGTCGCGTTTCTCGTCGCGATGGCAGACGAC
>CAKUCJ010000404.1 GCA_934643435.1 uncultured Collinsella sp. | reverse complement strand
CCGCCGGCAAGATAGCTGATAAACGCAACGATGACAAAGAACCCGGCTGCTGTGCCGTGGAACAGGTCGATGGCCATCATGCAGGTAGTGATGGGCACGTTGAGGCCGGCGCAGAACACGCCGAGCATGCCGAGGGCCGCCAGAAAGCTGGGGTCGATGCCGGCGAGGCAGCCGATCCAGCCGCCAAGCGCAGCTCCGATGCCAAACAACGGTGTGACCTCGCCGCCCTGGAAGCCGGCGCCCAGAGTGAGCGCCGTCACGACCAACTTGATGGCTGCGTCGGCGAGGGTCGTATTGCCGGCGAAACCGGCGCCCGAGAGCCAGGTGGCAAGGCCGGCGTACTTCCAAGCATCGAGCACCGCGTAAGCTGCGAGCACCACGAGTGCGCCTACGAGCGCGCGAACAAGATAATTGGTGATAAAGCGGCCGTAGAGGCTCTTGACGGTTCGAACCGACCAGGCGAAGAGGCGTGCGGTTAGACCGAACACGATGGCGCTGACGACGACGATGGCGACGGTTCGGGGCGTCATATCGGGGACGCTGGCGATGACGTTCGCCTCATATTCGGTGCCCAGGGCAAGCGACGTAAAGTAGCCGGTAAACGAGGCGACGAGGCAGTAGATGCCGGCGGTGTAGTCGATCTTGCCGATAAAGCACATTTCCATGCCAAAGAAGGCACCGGCGAGGGGCGAGCCGAACACGGCGCCAAAGGCAGACGAGATGCCGGCGAGCATGAGGTCGTGATGGTCGTGCTTTTTGAGGCGGGCGAGGTTCGAGATGTTGCTGGCGATGGTGCCGCCGATCTGCACGGCAGCGCCTTCGCGGCCGGCCGAGCCGCCCGTCAGGTGCGTAAGCGTGGAGCAGACAAAGGTAAGGACCGCCATGCGGGCGTGAATGAGGCGGGTTCCCAGGGCGGAATCGATGACCAGGTTGTTACCACGTTTGGCGGCAAGGCCGTGGTTCTTATACACCCATGCGGTGGCGACACCCACGGCGGGAAGCAGGGCGTAGATCCACGCGTGATGCTCGCGATAGTCGGTCGCGATATTCAGCGAGGCCAAAAACGCCCAGGCGGCAACACCCATGGCGAGCGAAACAATCACGACGAGCGCGAGCAACTTGGCGCTCGCGAGCAGATTGCGGGCGTTGCGGCGCGTGTCGGCAGCCAAGAGATGCTCGGAGCGGGTGAGCTGCTGCCTGCCGGCCAAAATGACGTCGTTGAGGGAGAAGAAGCCGCCCTGATCGAGCGGCAGGGAGTTGTCCTGTTCTTCGCTTGCGTTGTCTGGTGTGTCGGTAAAAGTCATAGCGTCCTCTGTTTTTGGTTGCAACGCAAGCATTATAGAGCGTGACAAACGCGTGGAGCCGGTGGGTTGGTTTCGGTTCTGTTTCGTGCCCTGTAACCGACAGGTGTATTCGCGAGTGCAGGCTGTCTCGCGGTCGAGCGACGGGGGATTATACTGAATAAAACATAAAGAATCGGCGCCCTTGTTACGCGCCGCGATCTGTAAGAGGTGCATATGGCAGAGAAGCTCATTCCGTTGGAGGACGCGCAGGCAATTGTCTTGTCACATGTGAGTCCGACCGGGGTTGTCGAGATTCCCGTATGGCAGGCGGCCGGCCTTCCCTTGGCCGAGGAAGCCGTGGCCGATATCGACATCTCGCCATTT
>CAKUCJ010000403.1 GCA_934643435.1 uncultured Collinsella sp. | reverse complement strand
CGTTTTCCTCCGTCCCCAAGGGATCATTACAGCGAGTCGATGAAGCGCTGCTGGGCGGCGCGGCCGGCTTCGTCCCACTTAAAGACGCCGGCGTTGTCGAGCACGTGGCCAAACACCACGCCGACCTCCTCGTGCAGGATGTCGATGGCGTTTTCCGCCGTAAGCTCATCGGCACGACGGGCAAAGACGTCCAGGGCCCATGCGGCGTGGCTACGGCAAAGGTCGTCGCCCTCGAGCGCGGCGGCAAGATCGTAGCTGGCGTCGACCTTGGCGGCCAGCAGGTGCTCGCGGACGGCGCCGAGCTCGGGAACCAGGCGCGGCGGAAGAATGGCCAGGCCCATGACCTCAATCAGGCCGATGTTCTCCTTCTTAATGTGGTGATACACGGCATGCGGGTGGAACACGCCCAGCGGATGCTCATCGGTCGTAATGTTGCAGCGAAGCGCCAGGTAGACCTCGTAGATATCGCCACCGGCATTGCCGCGGGAGTCCACGCGGCGGATGACGGGCGTCACGGTATTGTGGGCCACGCCGTCGGCCGTGTGCGCGATGACACCCACGGACTCGTCGGTCCACTCGCGCCAGGCGAGGATGATCTTCTCGGCGGCATCGAGCAGCTGAGCGCGGTCGTGCGAGCGCAGGCGCAGCACCGAGAGCGGCCACTGCAGCACGGTGCCGGTGACCTGGTCAAATCCGGGCATGCTAAACTGCGAGACCTCGGCCGCGTGCATCATCGGGAACTCGTGCGCGCCACCCTGGAAGTGGTCGTGCGACAGGATCGAGCCGCCCACGATGGGCAGGTCGGCGTTGGAGCCGATAAAGTAGTGCGGGAACAGGTCCACAAAGTCGAGCAGGCAGGAGAGGCCCTTGCGATCGACGTGCATTGGACGATGCTCGGAGCTCATGGCAATGCAATGCTCGTTAAAGTACGCGTACGGGCTGTACTGGAAGCCCCAGCGCTCGCCGTCGAGCTGGATCGGGATAACGCGCAGGTTCTGGCGAGCGGGGTGAGCACCGCCGTCGGCTGCGGCGGAGCGTCCGGGGTACCCCTCGTTTTCGATGCAGAGCTGGCAGGCAGGATACTTCTCGCCCGTGTTCTTGGCGGCACCGGCTGCGGCAATGTCGCGCGGGTCCTTCTCGGGCTTGGACAGGTTAATGGTGATCTCAAGATCGCCCCAGTTGGTGGGGGTGCTCCATTTGATGTTGCGCGCGATGGCGGCACGGCGCACGTAGCCGGCGTCGCAGCACAGGCCGTAGAACCAGTCGGTCGCGGCGCGGGGCTCGTTGACGCCCATGCGTCCATTGAACTCCTCGTTTACAACCGAAGGCCTCGGCATAAGCACGCCCATGATGCGCATGGCGATGCGGTCGCGGCCCGACGCCGTGTCCTCGGCGGCGCCGTTGACAACGGCGGCTTCGGAAAGCGCGGCGAGCGTACCCTCCAGATCAAAGTCGGGGAGGGTATCGGGGTGCAAAAGCGAGAGCTTCTCGGTCTGCAGCGCCCAGGTCATGTCGAGCGCGGGGCCCGTGGCGCCAATGCACTCCAGAATGGTGTTGTAGGCCCAGATGCGGTCGTCCTGCCCGATCATGGATCGGTGGATGGCGTACTCGATCAGGTTCTGCGCGGCCTCGCGCACGTCGGTCATTACAGCCATGCCGCGTATGCCCCC
>CAKUCJ010000402.1 GCA_934643435.1 uncultured Collinsella sp. | reverse complement strand
GATGCGGATACACCCGCCTGATTGCCAGTGAAATGGCTGTTTTCGTCGTCAAGTGCGCGCCAGGCGGCGGCCTCGAGCTCGATGGCGGGTTCGCCCTCGTAGGTTGCGGTGCCGCAGATGCCCAAGATTGCCGCCGCGGCGTCAAACAGGCGGCCCATGCTGCTCGTGCGCGGACTGTTGATGCTCCGCTCGAGCATCGTTGTCGTCACGTTACGCGTTTGCTCGTCAATGCTACCCAAAAGCCGGGCGGCGCCCGGGTGTTCGAGCAGGTTGAGCTCGCTCAGCAGGGCAAAAGCATTGCGGCGGGCATCGTGCACGGACGCGGCGCCACCGGGCAGCTGCCAGGTGCGCAGGTGCGCGGCGCGTTCAAAATCGGCGAGACCGGCGACAAGAAACTCGCCGCCCCAAATGGTCCCGTCTGCGCCAGCGCCCGTTCCATCGAAGGCGATGCCGAGCACGCGTGCGTCAGGCGCAAGCTGGCCCGCGGCGATGGCCTCGGCCATGACGCTCGCGATATGCGCATGATGATGTTGGACCTCGACAAGTGGCTGACCTTGTTCCCGCGCCTGCTCGCGTGCCCATTGGCTCGATAGATAACTAGGATGCAGATCGCAGGCCAAGGCGGAGGGCGCCAGGTCAAAAAGGTCTTCCAGGCGCGTACGCGCCGCATTCCAGGCGTCGAAGGTCGCGCCGTTCTCGACGTCTCCAATATGCTGCGACACAAAACAGACCGCCTTGTCGTTCGCATCCTCGCGCGTGAGTGCGATCGTTGCCTTTTGCTGCGGGCCGCAGGCGAGCACACAGGGCACGACGACATCGAGTGCCGGCAGCGGCAACGGCTGCGGCGCATATCCGCGAGCGCGGCGTACGGGCATAACGACCCCGTCGACCACACGTACCACGGAGTCGTCGTAGCGCGAGAGAATCGCGCGGTCATTGCCGAGCAGCGCATCGGCGATGCCGGCGGTAACGAGGCGCTCCCAAGCAAGAACGTCGTCGGTCTCGATGGGCTCTTCGCTCAGGTTTCCGCTGGTCATGACCAACGCATGCATGCCGCGCGACGTGGCGGCTGCAAGCAGTAAATGCTGAAGCGGGGTATAGGGGAGCATGACGCCGAGCTCGGGCAGGTCATGCGCGACGGACGGTGCGAGTTCGAGAACGTCGGAAAAGTCGGTGCCCTCGCCTGTCGCACGGCGACGCAGCAGCACGATGGGGCGGACGCTGCCGCCAAGCAACTCGCGCTCAACGTCATCGATATGGCACAGGCGCTCGGCGTCGACAATGTCGCGCACCATAACCGCAAGTGGCTTGTTGCTGCGGCGCTTGCGACGACGCAGCTCGGCCACCGCCTGCTCGTTGGCGGCGTCGCACGCCAGGTGAAATCCGCCCAGCCCCTTGATGGCGACAATGCCGCCGCTTGCCAGTAGCTCGACACAACGGTCAATAATGGCGTCGCTGGCCTCGCGCGTGCTGCCGATAGCCGGCGTCGCTCCCGAGCCTTCGAGCTCCATACCGCCCGCCGCCTCGTGCCACGTAACGTGCGGGCCGCAATCAAAGCAGGCATCGGGCTGCGCATGAAAGCGCCGATCGAGCGGGTCGGCATACTCCGCGGTGCAGGCGGGGCACATGGGAAAGCGGTCCATCGAGGTGGCCGCTCGGTCATAAGGCAGCGAGCGGATGATGGTA
>CAKUCJ010000401.1 GCA_934643435.1 uncultured Collinsella sp. | reverse complement strand
TGCGCCACACCCGGCGAGAAGCCCACCGAAGAGCAGCTCGCGACAGGCCGGGCGCAGGAGCAAAGCCTCGCCTGCTATCTGCCCGACGACCTCGATGAGCTCACCTACGTGCCCCTTGGCATGGAAGAAGCCGTCGAGAACTTTAAGAACCGCGCCCGCAAGGGCAAGAAGCGTTTACCGCAGGAGCCCTAGAGGCCTCTGATGGTCGCGGCGTCGGCAAACAAGCGCAAATAGCTGCCAGCGAACGACCCTCAAATCTAAGTGAGTAGACTTTTTTGCAATAGCCAAGCACAACCCGCATAGCGAAAAATAAAACCGCAGGTAGAGACATTGCACAAAAGCAATGCGCTCGCGATATTGCAAAAAGTCTACTCACTTAGCTGGCAGCTGCGCCAAAGGGCTGGGCAGAACGCCCATTTCCTGCATTTTCTCGCGCGCTGGCGCCCCACGCCGCCGCTACGCCATAATGGATGGCGGACAAACGCGAGAGAAAGCAAACCACATGGCACAGACCACGACAGATTCTTCCGCCAGCACCGTCTCCGGCGCCGGCGCCGCCAGCTCGTTCTCGGGCGGCACGGGCACCGAGGCCGAGTTCGGCTCGCTCGGCGCGCTCTCCCCCACCTGGTGGGAGCCCGAGGACGGCAGCGAGCCCGAACCATGGCTCACGCCCGATCAGGCCTTCGAGCGCTTCTTTGAATGGACGAGCGACCGCGGCATCGAGCTGTGGGACCACCAAGAAGAGGCCCTCATGGACCTGGCAGCTGGCGATCATGTCATTTTGGGCACGCCGACCGGCTCGGGCAAGTCGCTTGTCGCGCTGGGCATGCTCTTTATGGGCATGGCTCAGGGAAAGCGCTGCTATTACACCGCCCCCATCAAAGCTCTAGTCAGCGAGAAGTTTTTTGACCTGGTGCAGGTGCTCGGCCGCGATAACGTCGGTATGATCACCGGCGACACGCATATCAACACCAAGGCGCCCGTCATCTGCTGCACGGCCGAGATCCTTGCCAACGACGCGCTGCGCGAGGGCGAAGATGCCGACGTTGGCTGCGTCGCCATGGACGAGTTCCACTACTTTGCCGACCCCGACCGCGGCTGGGCATGGCAGGTACCGCTGCTCACCCTGCCCCACACACAATTCATGCTCATGAGCGCCACGCTCGGCGATGTCACCGCTATCGCCGCCTCACTCGAGGAGCACACCGGCGCCACCTGCGACCTGGTCGTCGACGCCCCGCGCCCCGTGCCGCTGAGCTACGACTACGTGACGACCTCGCTCGAGGGCACCGTCGAGCTCGCCATGCGCCGCGGCGAGGCTCCGCTCTACATCGTGCACTTTAGCCAGGATGCCGCGCTTGCCACGGCGCAATCCCTCGCCAACTTTGGCATCGCCAACAAGGAGCAGCGCGAGGCTATTAAGGAAGCGGCAAAAGGCACGAGTTTCTCAACCGCCTTCGGCAAGATCCTCAAGCGTCTGCTTGGCTGCGGCGTCGGCGTGCACCACGCCGGCATGCTGCCGCGCTATCGTCTGCTGGTCGAACGCCTGGCGCAGCAAGGCTTGCTGCCCGTCATCTGCGGCACCGACACGCTCGGCGTCGGTATCAACGTGCCCATCCACACCGTGGTGCTCACCGCGCTCACCAAGTTCGACGGCTACAAGATGCGTCGCCTGCGTGCCCGCGAGTT
>CAKUCJ010000400.1 GCA_934643435.1 uncultured Collinsella sp. | reverse complement strand
GCGCCCATTTTCCTCGCGCTGCTTGCGGTGCTCACCATCAAGCTGCGCAAGTCGCCGTTTGACCTTTCGTACTCGCATCACGCGCATCAGGAGATCGTTCAGGGTATCGCCACCGAGATGAGCGGTGGCACGCTGGCCAAGATGACCCTCATGCACTGGTGCGAGACCGTGCTGTTTTTGATGTGGGTGGGCATGTTCTTTGTTTGGGACAACCCGGTGAGCTGGGTGGTTGCCCTGGTCGTGATGGTCGCGACGTATTTTGTCGAGGTGCTGATCGATAACACCTTCGCCCGTAGCACCTGGCGCAGCTGCTTTAAGCTCGGCTGGGGTGTGGCGCTGGTGTTTGGCCTGCTCAACCTTATGCCCATCCTCGTCGACGTGTTTATTTAGGAGGCGGCATCCATGGATCATAAAATGTCGCGCTCGCCGTGGGTCATTCATTACGACGGCTCGAGCTGCAACGGATGCGATATCGAGGTGCTGGCCTCGCTCACGCCACTGTTTGATGCGGAGCGCTTTGGCGTGGTCAACACCGGCAACCCCAAGCATGCGGATATCTTTTTGGTGACGGGGTCGGTCAATGCCCAGAACCTGCCCGTCGTGCGTCAGATCTACAACCAGATGCTCGAGCCCAAGTGCGTGGTGGCGTGCGGCATTTGCGCGTGCTCGGGCGGCGTGTTCCGCGATGCGTACAACGTGATTGGCGGCGTGGACCGCGCGATTCCCGTGGACGTGTACGCACCCGGGTGCGCCATTCGCCCCGAGACCGTGATCGATGCCATTGTGGAGGCGTGCGGCATTCTGGATCAGAAAGAGGCCGTGATGCGTGCCGGCGGTGATCCGCTTACCGTGGGCGGCGCCGCAACCTGGGACGGTGGCGTTGAGCTGGGCGAGGACGGATTTGTTGCCGTTGCGGGGGACGGCGATGGGGCCGGCGCCGACGCGGGCGCTGCTAACGGTGCGCCCGTCGCGGCTGGCGGCACGTCCGACGAGCCCGCCGCTGCAAAGGAGGCCGAGTAATGCAAAAGGCAATCTATACCACCGTCGGGATCGATGGGTTGCTGTCACATGTGCAGGCGCTCAAGGGCGCCGGCGCGCGCTTTGTGCAGATGCACGCCGAGCGCTGCGTAGACGACGGCTCGTATCGCCTGGTCTATACGTTTATCAACGTCCGCGCCGCGCAGGAACAGATTGCGCGGGATGGAAACTATGCGATTGAGAACCTGGTGGTCGAGGGTATCGACCAGTACCAGGAGATCCCGTCCATCAGCTCGTACTATCCGGCGGTGTTCCCGTTTGAGAACGAGGCACACGACCTGTTTGGCCTTGCCATCACCGATATGCAGGTCGACTTTAACGGCTTTTTCTACCAGGTCTCGACGGCCGAGCCCATGAGCGTGATCACGCCCGAGGTGAAGGCCGCGCGCGAGAAGGCCATGAAGGTTCGCGCAGCTGCCGAGGCCAAGGCGCGCAAGGCCGCGGCTGAGAAGGCCGCTGCTGCCGCTGCGGGGGAGGGTGCCGGCGATGCCGCGGGCACTGCTGCCGCCAAGCCTGCCGCACCTGCCGGCTCCGATGATCAGCATGACGAGGCCGCCGCCAAGGCCGCGCTCAAAGCCGCCGAGATGGAGGCAAAGCTCGCCGCCATGGATCCCGAGAAAGCGGCCAAGGTCCGCGCGGCGCTTGCCGCCAAGGCCGCCCGCGACAAGCAGAAAAA
>CAKUCJ010000399.1 GCA_934643435.1 uncultured Collinsella sp. | reverse complement strand
AGGGCGGCGATGAGCGCGTCCTTGTCCATGTGACGGCCGATGATGCACAGGCTCGTCATGCGGTCGCCCGTCTCGTCGTCCCAAATCTGCATGATCTCGGGGTTCTCGTCGATGATCTTCTGCTTCTCGCCCTCGGGCGCGGAGTCGACGAACAGACCGTTCTCCATCAGGCGCATCTGGTGGCCGGCCTGCTCAAACATGTAGCACATGTCCGGATCGCCAGTCTGCCACAGCGGACCCTTGACGCGGATGACCTCGTCGGGCCAATCCTGCTCAACAAAGTCGGTGAACTTCTGCAGGTCAAACGGCTTGCGGCGCGAGTACACAAAGGTCTCGATGTCGTACTCCAACACCTCGGGGTCGTCGTGCTCCTCGGGATGCTCCATGGCCTCGATCCAGGCGGCGGAGTTGTAGGCGCGCATAAAATCGAAGCGGTCGGTGTCGAGCAGCTCCTCCATGGGGACCTCGCCGTTTTGAGCTTCGACGATCACGGCATCCTTCTGCAGGCTGCGCACGATGGCCTTGAGCTCGGCGATCTGCTCGGGCGTGACGGTATCGGTCTTGTTGAGGATCAGCGTGGAGCAGAACTCGATCTGCTGGATCAGCAGGCTCTCGATGTCGTCCTCGTCGATATCCTCGGCCAGCAGGTCGCGGCCGCCGTTGAACTCGTCGTACATGCGGGCGCAGTCGACCACGGCAACGATGTTGTCGAGCGCGAGCTTGGGCTCGCCGCCCACCTTGGCCTCGTCGCAGAAGCTCGAGATGGTGTAGGCGATGGGGATGGGCTCGCAAATGCCCGAGGCCTCGATGATGATGTAGTCGAAGTTACCCGAATCGGCGATATCCTGCAGCTGGTTGGAGAGGTCGTCCGAAAGCGTGCAGCAGATGCAGCCGTTGGTGAGCGGGATGAGGTCGTCGGTCTCGGAAAGGCCGCCGTCGGCGATGAGGCTGGCGTCGACGTTGATCTCGCCGATATCGTTGACGATCACGGCGGCGCGGATGCCGCCATCGTTAGCGAGGATGTGGTTGAGCAGTGTGGTCTTGCCGGCACCGAGGTATCCGGTAAGCATGATGATCTTCACGGGTTTGTTGGGCATGTGCCCTCCTTTGTTAGACATGGCTTACAGTTGAATCATATGCCAAACGCCTGCTCTTATACCCACGAGCCGGCAAATAACACAGGCTACTCCCAGGCTCCCCACACATCGGGGCAATAGCCGACGGTGGCCTTTTTGCCGTTGCGGACGATGGGCTCGGCGAGCACCTGCTGGTTCTCGAGCAGCTTGTCGAAGCGCTGGCTAGGGGTGAGGTGCTGGATGAGCGCGAGCGTTTCCTCGTCCTTGGCCTTGGGGTTGAGCAGCTTGTCGATGCCGCCGACCGCCTGCATGACGCTCGTGAGCTCGCCCTTGCTCATCTCCTTTTCTTTAAGGTCGATAAACTGCACCTTGATGCGACGCTCCTTAAAATAGCGCTGCGCCTTCTTGGTGTCGAAAGACTTCTTAGTCCCAAAAATCTGAATATTCATGTTCCGCCGTTCTATCGAATAAAGTTTGTCCTGGCGCGATCGGCCTCGGGGGCCTCGATGCCGGCTGCTTTTCCTGCCTCGATGCAGCGCAGGAGCCAGGCCATGTTCTTGCCGATGTTGCGCATGGTGGCCAGGCCCTCGGCGTCCTGGGCGGCCTCGCCCGGCATGGAACCAAAGACGTTGTTCCAGTA
>CAKUCJ010000398.1 GCA_934643435.1 uncultured Collinsella sp. | reverse complement strand
CCCGAGGTTGCCGTGAAAGAGGAGCGCCGCGTACTTTGGTACGCAAGCGACGGTTTGAACGGCAAGATCGGGTGCCTGGGGAAGCCGCGCGGCTTAGATAGTTTCCAAGAAGGCCTCAATACGAGTCTGCAGCTGGCCTGCGTCCTCGCCGGCGTAGTCGGTCGTTATGTGCATAAAGGGAATACCGGCCTCTTCGGCGGCCTTCTCCACGGCGAAGGACTCCATCTCGTAGAGCGTGCAGAACTGCAGGGCCACGTCGACGATGCCGTCGGCATGCAGGTCGCGCGACATCTGGACGATGTCCTTCATACGCTGGTCGTTGGGGGTAAAGACGGCGCAGTTGATCTTAAAGTAGCGCTCGGCGATAGCGTCGAGCATCTCGTCGATCGTCTCGCCGGACTCGTCGACCAGGTCCTTGTAGTAGCGCGAGCCCGTGCAGGACTCCTCGCCCACCACGACGCCGCCAGCCTTCTCGATCAGGTTGAACAGCTTCCAGTTGGGCACGGCCATGGGCGTGCCGGTGTACAGGATGCGCTTGGCACCCTTGGGCGCCACGCCCTCACCGTTGGCGGCGCGCTCCTCGCACTCGGCAGCCATATCGTTGATGGCGCCGGTCAGGCGCGGCGTGTCGTCCATAAAGGCGGCCTGCACGGTCAGCAGGCTGTCGAGACCGCTGATAGGAGCGGGGTCGGAAGCGCGGGTCGCAGCCAAACGCTGCAGGGCACGACGCTTCTCATTGACGGCGTGAATGGCGGCCTTCAGACGCTCAGGCGTAATCTTGACGCCACACTCATCCTCGATCTTGGCAGCGAGCTTTTTGACCTCGGCCTTCCAGGTCACGAGCGTCGACTCGTCGTGCACGTTGGGGATATCCATGACGTACATGTTCTTTTGCGTGGCAAAGAACTCATAGGCCTTCTTCTTGCCGTCGCAAGTGTTCTCGCCGACTACCAGGTCGCTCGACTCGATGTAGGGGCAGACCTCGCCCAGCTTAAATCCAGCAAAGCTCTTGATGAGCGGACAGGTGTTGCGCGGCAGATGCTCCTCGACCTTGTCCGTTGCCCAGTCGGCACCAGAGCACAGGCCCACGGGAATACCATCGCACGCAAGCACGATTTCCTCGGGCACATAGACGCAGAACGAGCCGACGATCTTGGTGGCCTCGCCGGCCTCCTTCTTGTCGAGCATCTCCTTAATACGGCCGCTATGAATGTTGGTGGCAACAAAATCCAGGTAGGAAGTGGACTTGGGGCGATTGTTCTGCGTCAGGAACATATCCCCGTACATCTGGCCCACGGCACCCAGCAGCATGTCGTGGTCGGCAAGATTCATGCCGAGGCTCTCCCACATCGGATGGAAATCGAATTCTTCAGCCATGGCGGTTCCCCTCTCGAACCAAAAATGAATAGCTACGGTATTGCTGCACGGTGGGTGGCGAAAACCCAGCCGCGCGTAAACCCGGAATTTTGGGGAACCTGCTTTGCAGCTGATGATTTAGTTGTGCGTCGTCTCTCCCGGAGCCGTGAACATACCTGCTCATATGCGACTCCGAGCCATATTGAGGGCGCGCGCGGCAACGCGACGCGAATATGTCTTCTGCGGCATGGGCGCGCCCTCCTTTTCTCGTCGAAGGTAACTATATCAACGGTCGTCGTCCAGACGAACACCGCCGACACGCGTATGACAGCATCGGGATGCGAGTATCTCGCTGACTGATAAATAATT
>CAKUCJ010000397.1 GCA_934643435.1 uncultured Collinsella sp. | reverse complement strand
AGCATGGTCGCCGTCGATACATATGCGGGTGGTTCGTTTTCGGGTCAGGTGACCGAGCAGCTCTGCCTGCAGTTTGCCTACGGTACCGATGGAGATAGCTCCTCGGCGCTCACGGCGGCTGCCGCTTCGCGCGTACTCGACAATATTCCGGTCGATTACTACTACACGCTCAATATCGAGGGTGTGGCTCCCATTAATGACTCTATCGGCGGCGTGACGCTCGTGCCTACGCAGAGCGTGCCGGGTACCTCGGTTGTCGAGGGTCAGGAGACCACGCTGTTTGGCAAGACGGCCGAAAAGTATGTGCAGTGGCGCGATACGACGAATCTGACGTCTTCGCTGGATCGTACTGCGCGCCAGGTGAGCTACGTGCAGGCGTTTGCGGCGAAGGTGCTCAACAGCGCCAAGAGCAATCCGGCGGTACTGATTAACCTGTACCAGACCATGGGCGACTATACGTGGACCAACCTGGGCCTTGATGAGTTCAGCTACCTGGCGACTACGATGCTCGAGCACGGCCTGACCTCGTTCGACGTGGTGACGCTGCAAGGAACCATGCAACAGGGCGACACCTTTGCCGAGTTCTACCTAGACCAGGACAACGTAAAGCAAACGGTCGTAGACACGTTCTATCATCCCGTTAATTAGCTGCCCGGGTGCCGCATGCCAACAGTGGCTCGCTCGATGTCAGTCACCAACAGCGAGCGGGCCGCATTTGCGCCAAGGTGACGTGAAATGAGAGGGCGCTGACCTTTTGGTCGCGCCCTCGAAATTGAACGTCAGATTGGCGTGAATGCGGCCCGCGCAGCGTCAACGGGTCCGCCGTTCGTTAGAACGGCGGAACATACACCACGTTGTCGCGGCGGGGTTTGGCCTCGGGGAGTGCACCCTCGGCATAGCCCAGAATGCAGTTGCCGACGCCGCGCAGGCTGCCGTCGGCGGGCAGACCCCACTTGGATAGCAGCTCCAGGCCCTCGGGCGAGTCGAAAACCTCGTGCGCGCGATGAATCCAGCACGAATCGACACCCAGCGCATAGGCGGCGTTAAGCAGGTTGCCCATGGCAAGCGAGCCGTCTTCGACATGTGTGGGCACGTTGCGATCGACCAGTACCACGACAACGGTCTTGGCGCCGTAAAAGGGGTCGCCATCGCTGCCCATAACCTGGGCGTTGAGCTGCGAGAGGTGCTCGACGGTCGCGGGATCGGTAACGGCGACAAATGTCACCGGCTGGCGGCCCATGCCGCTCGGTGCATACTGGCCGGCTTCGATAATACGGGCGAGCTTTTCGGCCTCGACGGGACGATCGCTGTATTTGCGGCAGCTGCGGCGGTGGATGAGCGCTTCGATAGTCTCCATGGTTCCTCCTAGCGGTGGCGTTACAGATGCCCCGTTCTTACCCGCCGAGCTAAAACTGTAATCGTGCACGAAACCTCAAATAACGCTAGCTACCAATTGGAAAAATAGGTTTGCATAAAACTGCTGGCAAAATGTGAGAAGCACGTGAGATGATTAAACGTTTTATCCCGTCTACCCTGCGGTTTTTTACCACTTGCCTAAATCATGTGCGCATATCAATTGATAAAGGTTTTACTAAAGGAGTACCAACGTTTATCAATGCGCCGTGGTGGCGCTGGGCCAGGAGGTAACCATCATGTTCCAGGCTGGAGATGTCGTCGAGACCGACTTCGAAGGATTTCTGAAGCTGCTGCGTTCCAAGACGCGCG
>CAKUCJ010000396.1 GCA_934643435.1 uncultured Collinsella sp. | reverse complement strand
CATGGCGGTCTGGACATCGCCCGGCACATCGGCCCCGGGCTGCTCGTCACCGTCGGCTTTATCGATCCGGGCAACTGGGCCTCCAACATGGCCGCGGGCTCGCAGTTTGGCTACGCGCTGCTGTGGGTGGTCACGCTGTCTACGATTATGCTGATCGTCTTGCAGCACAACGCGGCGCACCTGGGCATCGCCACGGGTGCCTGCCTTGCCGAGGCCACGACCCGCTTTCTCCCCCGCACCGTCGGACGCGCCGTGCTCGTCAGCGCATTTCTCGCAACCGTCGCCACCGCCATGGCCGAGGTCCTGGGCGGCGCGATCGCACTCCAGATGCTCTTTGGGCTGCCCATACCCGCCGGCTGCGTCATCGTAGCGGCAACATCGATGGCTATGCTCATGACGAGCTCCTACAAACGTGCCGAGCGCTGGATTATCGCCTTCGTTGGCATAGTGGGCCTGTCGTTTTTGGCCGAGCTCGCGCTGGTCAAAGTCGACTGGCCGCAAGCCGTCACAGACTGGATCACCCCCAGCATGCCCACCGGCTCGGCGGCGATTGTCGTCAGCATCCTGGGCGCGGTCGTCATGCCCCACAACCTCTTTCTGCACTCCGAGGTCATCCAGTCCATGCACTTCGAAGGCCAAGGCGAGCAGGTTATCGAGGAGCGCCTGCGCTACGAACTCTTCGACACGCTCTTTTCGATGGGTGTGGGCTGGGCGATCAACTCGGCAATGGTTATCCTCGCCGCGACGACTTTCTTTGCCCACGGCATCGTCGTAGACGACCTCGCCGTCGCGGCCGCCACGCTCTCCCCCATCCTGGGCCCGGCAAGCTCGATCATCTTTGCCGTGGCGCTGCTGTTCGCGGGCCTCTCGAGCAGCGTGACGGCGGGCATGGCAGCCGGCACCATTACGGCCGGCATGTTCGACGAGGAATACGACATCCACGACCGGCACTCCTCGATTGGCGTGGCGCTCTGCTTTGCCGGTGCAGTTGTTGCCTGCCTAGTCGTTTCGAACCCCTTTGAGGGTCTCATCTGGAGCCAAGCGCTACTGTCGCTTCAGCTGCCGATCACGGTCTTCGTGCTCATACGACTCACCAGCTCGCGCCGCGTGATGGGCAAATACGCCAACTCGCGCCCGTTCAACGCGCTGCTCATAGGGATTGGCGTCGTCGTAACGGCGCTCGATGCCGTGCTATTTACCGGGATGTGACGAGACCGCATGCCCGCTCAGCCAAACGTCTCGATTTGTAACAGATGGAGCCAATTTCCGCCCCTTGCTGTTACAAATCGAGACAATCGGACAAATACGATCCCCTTGCACCAAAAGGGCCCCGGTCGGAAATTCGACCGGGGCCCTTGGACAGAGCTATGTTCGGCTATTCGCCGTGTGTCTGCGAGCTACTCCTCGACGAGCTCAAACTCATCGGGACCGACGCCGCACACCGGGCACACGTAATCCTCGGGCAGCTCGGGCGTGTCGACCTCGACCTCGTAACCGCAAACGGTGCACACGAACTTATAGGTCTTCTTCTCCTCAGCCATGATGTTCTCCTCTCGAACGTGACTGTTGATGTACTTCATTTATTAGTATAGATTCTCAATAGTATAATGCAAGTATTTTTGAAACATTTCTAGCCTTGATATGAAGACGCCTTCGGAGGCGTCTTCCCCTTTAAGACCTTGTGGTAGTAATCGTAGGTGAGCGGCGTCTCGTCGCTCAGACGCTCGGCATC
>CAKUCJ010000395.1 GCA_934643435.1 uncultured Collinsella sp. | reverse complement strand
ATCAAGACCTCAATTTCATGGAGGAAAACGCTGCCCTGAACTACCATGGGTTTAACTGTGATGTTCGGAGGCCCCCCCATGTCCAAGAAGCACCTCGATTTCAAGCGCATGCTTGACGATACTGATTTCTCTGACCCCTCAAGCATCGAACGCTATGCCGCCAATCTCGATGGCATGACGTTCCGCGATATCCTCGAGCTCGGCATTGCGCCGGAAGGGGAGAGCGCGCCCAAGGACTTTGGCTCCAAGAAGTACAAGGGCGGCATGGGTAACCTTATCGAGGAGCGTTACTTTGGCTACAAGGCCAACAGCGATGACCGACCGGACTTTCCCGAGGCGGGCGTCGAACTCAAGGCAACGTGCTTTGACGTACTCAAGGACGGTCGCAAATCTGCCGGTGAGCGTCTTGTTCTGACGATGATTCCTTATGACCGACCTGTTTCGCTTGACTACGACAGCTCGCATCTCAAGACCAAGCTCAGCAATATCCTGCTGATTTACTACGGCCGCGATCGTTCCATAGATAAATACGATCAACGCATCGAGCGTGCGGTCATGGTCCGCCTGCCCGAAGAGGATATGAAGATCATTCGCGCTGACTACGAGAAGATCATTTCGTACATTCAGGATGGTCGTGCGGATGAGCTGTCGGAGGGCATGACCACCTACCTGGGCGCCTGCACGAAGGGCGCGACTGAAGCGACCATGTGGGTTGACCAGTACTACGAGTACTTCAATACCGATACGGGCGAGATTGAGCGCCGCCGCGCAAAGCGTCGCGCCTTTTCGCTCAAGCGCTCGTACATGGACTACGTGCTCCATACGTACGTCCTTGGTGCCCCGCGCATCGGCGAGAGCATCGTTCAGGCTGGCGACGAATCCATTGATTTCGAAAGCTACGTTACCGGGCTCATCGAGCGCCACTATGGCGAAACCGATCGCCAAATTGCGGATCAGTACGGCCTGGAGTACACGGGCAACAAGGCGCAGTGGACGACGCTCGTTTACCGCATGCTCGGCATTAAAAGCAATGCGGCGGAGGAGTTCGTTAAGGCGGGGATTAACGTCCGTGTTTGTCGCGTTAATAAGAGAGGGCACATCGAGCAGGCAATGTCATTCCCTCCGTTTGAATTTAAGCAGCTAATCAATGAGGACTGGGAGACGTCTCTTTTCCGCGCGCGCCTCGAGACTAGCCGTTTTTTCTTTGTTGTGTTCCGTGAGGACCACGAGGGGACGTGGCGCCTTGACCGCTGCCTATTCTGGGCAATGCCGGCAAACGAAATCGAAGGTCCCGCAAAGGCTTGCTGGGACGAGACGCGAAAGGTAATTCGCGAGGGCGTTAAGCTCAACCCGTATCGGGATGCGAGTGGAAAGCTCAAGGTGAGCAACAATCTGCCTGGTATGGCAGACAACCCGATTGTTCACGTTCGCCCGCATACATCAAAAGCTGCGTATAGGTTCGCCGACGGAACCGAAATCGGCGATATCGCGAGGAACGCCTACGAGCTGCCCGATGGACGCTGGATGACCAGGCAATCCTTCTGGTTCAACAAAGGCTATCTGGAGCACATCTTGGGACTGTAGCTTTCAAGCTGGTTGCTCGGCGGTCAAACCCTTTGAACTTGACGTTGCAAACGCGCCTCGAGGCAGGCCTTCGGTATCTTCGAATCGCCCGTCCTACGCCCGCAGCGCTCCGATGGGGAACACGTAGACGTCGTGCTCGGCGTCGTAGCGGCAGAAGGGCGAGGT
>CAKUCJ010000394.1 GCA_934643435.1 uncultured Collinsella sp. | reverse complement strand
CGACCCGCATAAGCTGCGCCCATATTACTCAAATGTCGCGAGCCGTTCGTAAGGACGGTTCGCTTTGTTGTGTAACGAATCCATAAAAAGGAGTGAGCATGCCTATCATCGCAGCGCTCGTTGGCATCGTTTTGGGTGCCATCGCCGCCATTGCCTACATGCGCACCGCCAAGCAGGGTAGTCTTCACGAGGCCGACGAAAAGATTCAGTCGGCACACGCACAGGCTGAGTCTCTGATCGGCGATGCAAAGCGTCAGGCCGAGACCCTCAAAAAAGAGGCCCTGCTCGAGGCCAAGGAAGAGATTATCAAGAACAAACAGGCCGCCGAGGCCGAGGACAAGCAGCGTAAGAACGAGATCCGTACGCTCGAGAACCGTGTGATGCAGCGCGAGGAGTCCCTCGATCGCCGCAACGATGCCCTCGACAAGCGTGAGCACCAGCTTTCCAGCCAGGCCGGCCAGGTCGAGAAGCGCTCCCGCGAGCTTGAGGAGCTCTGCGCCAAGCAGACCTCCGAGCTCGAGCGTATCGCCGACCTGACCCGCGAGGACGCCCACAAGGAGCTGCTCGATAAGGTTCGCGGCGAGGTTACCCACGAGGCCGCCACGATTATCCGCGAGTCCGAGCAGCAGGTTCGCGCAGAGTGCCACAAGACCGCTCAGGAGATCCTCTCCCTGGCGATTCAGCGTTGCGCCGCCGACCACACCGCCGAGGTCACTGTTACCTCCGTGCACATTCCCTCCGACGACCTCAAGGGTCGCATCATCGGCCGCGAGGGTCGCAACATCCGCACCTTCGAGCAGGTTTCCGGCGTCAATCTCGTGATCGACGACACGCCCGAGACCGTCGTGCTTTCGAGCTTCGATCCGGTCCGTCGCGAGACTGCCCGCGTTGCCCTCGAGAACCTCATTGCCGACGGCCGTATTCACCCCGCCCGCATCGAGGAGATGTATCACAAGGCCGCCGACCTGGTTCAGCAGCGCGTGCGCGAGGCTGGCGAGCAGGCTGCCTTCGACACCGGCATCCACGATTTGCATCCCGAGATTGTTAAGACCCTGGGCGCCCTGCGCTACCGCACCTCGTTTGGCCAGAACGTACTCCAGCACTCGCTTGAGGTCTCCGATCTGTGCGGCGTGATGGCTTCTGAGCTTGGCCTGGACGTTGTGACCGCTAAGCGCGCCGGTCTGCTGCACGACCTCGGCAAGGCAATCGACCACGACGTCGAGGGCCCTCATGCCGTCATCGGTGCCGAGCTCGCCCGTCGCTATGGCGAGAAGCCCGTTATCGTCCACGCTATCGAGGCTCACCACGCCGACGTCGACCCCAACACGGTGCTCGATGTTCTTGTCCAGGCCGCCGACGCTGTCTCTGCCTCTCGCCCCGGTGCCCGTCGCGAGTCGGCCGAGAACTACATCAAGCGTCTTGAGAAGCTCGAGGAGATCGCCAACTCCCATGACGGCGTCGAGCGCACCTATGCCATGCAGGCTGGTCGCGAGGTCCATGTCATGGTTCAGCCGGATAAGATTTCCGATGCCCAGTCCACGGTCCTGGCCCACGATATCGCCCATCAGATCGAGGAAGAGATGGAGTATCCCGGTCAGGTGCGCGTTGTCGTGATTCGCGAGAGCCGCGCCGTCGATATCGCTAAATAACATGAACGACGCGAACGAGCTCATCTCATTTATCGCGTCGATGTCGGGGGAGGGCAACCTTCGCGTCGAGGAGAACCTTGGCGAGGGGTATGTCCGCCTCCG
>CAKUCJ010000393.1 GCA_934643435.1 uncultured Collinsella sp. | reverse complement strand
TGCTGCGCGCCAGCGCCTTCGGTGACGTCAAGATCATGATCCCGCTCGTCACCTGCGTCGAGGAGGTCGTGGCCGTCAAGGAGCTCGTCGAGCAGTGCAAGGCCGAGCTCATCGAAGAGGGCCGCAAGTTCAACGAGAACATCGAGGTCGGCATCATGGTCGAGACGCCTGCCGCGTCCCTGCTCGCTGACCGTCTGGCCGAGGTCGCCGACTTCTTCTCCATCGGCACCAACGACCTGATCGGCTACACCATGTGCGCCGACCGTGGTAACGACACCATCTCCAACCTGTACCAGGTTTACTATCCCGCCGTGCTCCGCTCGCTCAAGAACATCATCGAGAGCGGCGTGAAGGCCGGCATCATGGTCGGTATGTGCGGCGAGGCCGCTGCCGATCCGCTGCTCGAGCCGCTGCTGATCAGCTGGGGCCTGGAGGAGTTCTCGATGAGCGCTCCGTCGATCCTGCGCGCCCGCAAGACCATCAGCCAGTGGACCAAGGCCGAGTGCGACGAGCTCGCCGAGAAGGCGCTCGCCTGCAACACCGCCGCCGAGGTCAAGGCGCTGCTCGAGTCTGCCGCTCGCTAATTTGATATCAGAGGTAACCGCGTGGCTGGAATGGGCCGGCCACGCGGCCCTCACATATACAGGGGGTACTGTAAATGTTCTACACGCTAACCGCTAATCCGGCTGTCGACATGACGGTTTCGAGCTCTCCGCTCGAGCCCGACGAGAACGTCCGCACCGGCTCGGCCAGCTACACGGCCAATGGCAAGGGCCTCGACGTGTCCTTTGCCTTTAAGAAGATGGGCGTCGACACCGTCGCGCTCGGCTTCTTCGCCGGCTTCACGGGCAAGTTCATCGTCGAGGAGGTCATGAACCTGGGTTGCCTGTGCCGCCCGGTCTGGACCGATGGCATCACGCGTATCAACACCTACGTCAACGATGGCCAGCATGAGTACGGCATCCTCAACCCCGGCGCCCCGATCACGCCGGAGCACCAGAAGGAGCTCTACAACATCCTGGACACTGCGGGCGACCTTGAGTGCCTGATCGTCTCTGGCTCCGTGCCTCCCAAAGCTACGCCCGACTTCCTGGCTCAGGTCATGGAGCACGCTCAGGCCCGTGGCGCCGACGTCGTCCTGGACCTGTCCTCCGACAAGCTCAAGGAGCTCGCTCACAAGAAGCCGCTGCTCATCAAGCCGAACCATCACGAGATGAAGGCCATCTTCGGCGTGCCGGTCGACACCGACGACGAGGTCCGCGTTGCCATGAAGCTCGCCCACGAGGCGGGCGTTCAGAACGTGCTGCTCACCCGTGGTAGCCGCGGCGACGCTTACTTCTCCAACGGCGAGGACATCTGGTACGCCAAGCGTGAGTTCAACATCAAGCTGGTCTCTTCCGTCTGCGCCGGCGACTGCACCCTCGCTGCATTCCTGCACAAGTGGTACAGGGATCGCGACAACGTCGAGGAGGCCATGAAGCTCGCTATGGCCACCGGCGCCAACGTCGCCGAGTCCGTCGGCATCGGTGACTTTGGTCACGTCGACGAGTACAGCAAGCGCGTTGCCGTCCGTAAGCTCGATCGCGAGTAAGCGAAACGCGACATATTCGTGCGCATACGGCGCCCCGGTTTTGCCGGGGTGCCGTTTTTTATCGTGAGGGAGTGACGGATTGCGCCGTCCTTCACGCGTTACACACCGTTCGCCGAGTTGCTATAGCCTTTTACGGATGCGTGGAATATACTTTCATTAA
>CAKUCJ010000392.1 GCA_934643435.1 uncultured Collinsella sp. | reverse complement strand
GTACACCTGCGCCGTCAAGTGCGACCTGTGTGCCTTCGACCCGGATGGCCCCCACTGCGTGGCGGCTTGCCCCACCAAGGCGCTTACCGTCATGGGCGGCGCGGCCGATTGCGAGCTCGACGAGGCCAAGCGCCTGCGTTCGATCGAGAACGGTCCGTCTGTCGACGTGGCGGCCGTGGCCCAGGGCCTGTCCGAGAAAGCAGAAGGGAGCGTAAACAATGGATAGCATGACGCTGTTTATCGCATCGCTTGCCGTCTCGTGCATCGGTGCGCTCGCCTCGGTTCTGCTGATCAAGTCCGACAATGCCGCCAAGACCGCCGGCTGTCTGATCGGTGCCGTCGCCGCAGCGCTTTCGTTCGCCGCCGGTATCCAGGCCATCCTGGGTGACGTTACCGCCATCGATACCGTGCTGTTCTTCCCGTTCGCTCGGTTCCAGCTGCTGCTCAATCGCCTGTCGGGCGTCTTTGTGGCGCTCATCTCGGTGCTTGCGTTTGCCGGCTCCATCTACGGCCTCAACTACTTTGACGAGTACCCGGGCAAAAAGGCTCGCGCCGGGTTCTTCTTCAATACCTTTGTCGCGTCCATGATGCTCGTCATCACCGCCGACAACGTGTTTTGGTTCCTGGTCGCCTTTGAGCTCATGTCGCTGACGAGCTACTACCTGGTCGTGATCGAGGAGAACCAGCAGTCCATTCACGGTGGTTGGCTCTACTTCGTTATTGCCCACGTGGGCTTTGTGCTTATCATGGCGAGCTTCCTGATTCTCGCCAACCATGCGGGCGGCTCGTTTGCCTTTGCCGACATCCGTTCCACGGCCTTTGATCCCACCATCGCCTCGGTCTGCTTTGTGCTTGCCTTCTTTGGCTTTGGCGCCAAGGCCGGTATCATCCCGCTGCACTCGTGGCTGCCCAAGGCGCACCCCGAGGCACCGTCCAACGTGTCGGCCCTCATGTCCGGCGGCATGATCAAGATCGGTATCTTCGGTATCCTCAAGGTGGGCCTGGACCTGCTGGGCGCATCGGGCGTTCAGACCTGGTGGGGCATGCTCGTGCTGGTTGTCGGCGCGATCTCGTCAGTCCTGGGCGTTGCCTTCGCCCTGCAGGAGCACGACATCAAGCGCCTTTTGGCCTACCACTCCGTCGAGAACATCGGCATCATCTTGCTGGGCGTGGGCGCCTCGATCTGCGCTCAGGCGCTCGGCTACACCGGCATCGCCGTCTTGGCCCTGATGGCTGCGCTCTATCACACGTTTAACCACGCGATGTTTAAGGGCGAGCTGTTCTTGGGCGCCGGCGCGCTGCTCTATGCCACGGGTACGCGCAATATGGAGAAGATGGGCGGTCTGTTCCGCCGTATGCCGGCAACGGCCATCTGCTTCCTTATTGGTGCGCTTGCCATCTCGGCCATTCCGCCCTTTAACGGCTTCGTATCCGAGTGGTTTACCTACCAGTCGCTCTTTAACGTGTCGACGCTTGCCGACAAACCCGTCATGATCGTGGCCGTGTTCGCCGCCGTGGCACTTGCCATTACCGGCGCACTCGCCGTCACGTGCTTCGTCAAGGCCTATGGCGTGTCGTTCGCCTCTGCGCCCCGTTCCGAGGCCGCTGCCAACGCCAAGGAGGTCCCGGCTCCCATGGTCTTTGCCCAGGGTCTGCTGGCCGCCATCTGCGTTGTGCTCGGTATCGGCTCGCCGGTTGTAGCCCCGGTGCTCGTTGACGTTGCGGCCTCCGTGCTTAATCCCGCCGGTGGCG
>CAKUCJ010000391.1 GCA_934643435.1 uncultured Collinsella sp. | reverse complement strand
GGTAGGACTGGTGCTCGCCACCGGTGTGGATAACGTGCATGCCGTCACCGTTGTCGACCTTATGGTTCATATCGTTATCGTGGAACCACTCGGTCTTGATGAAGCGGCCGGCGATGACGACCTGGAGCTTCTCGCCCTTGTGCCAGAAACGGGAGTGCGGGTACATCTCGACGTCGACCGGTACGATCTCGCCCGGCTTCAGGCGTTCCTCCTTCTCGTGAGAGTGTACGGGCTGGAAATCGCTCGCATACTTGGGATCGAGATCGCGGTGGCTGCAGCGCAGGAATCCCCATGCGCCACGGAAAGGAGCGCCCATAACGCGGATGGGCACGTAATTGCCCTCGTTATCGAGCTTGATAACCCAAGGGAAGAGATCCATGTTGTCGTAGCCGCGGCACTCGACGTTGAGGTGCAGCTTCATGAAACCAGTGATCTCGGTATCCTCGGTGAACTCGTAGGTAAACGTCGTGGTCTCGGTCTTGGGATCGTAGACGACCTCGGACTCGTCGGCATACTCATCGAAGCCCGCGGCACCGTGCTCGGCATCGAGATAGAGCTTCTTGTACTCGGTGCGCTTGAGCGGGAAAGTATCCTCGGCGCGCTTGCTGGCGTAGTCGTAGTCATAGCCGTCCATGACATCGATGCGCACGCGCGGCGTCATCTCCCAGCCGTTGTGAATCTCCTTGCAGTAACGGTCGAAGAACTTGCGCACGTCCTCCATGTTCTGCGGATTGTAGGTGTCGGGCCACTCGAAATCGCGATGAGCGCGCATCCACTTCTTGGGCGAGCGGATGCGACGGAAGCCCTCGAAGGCACCGCGCAGATGATGGTGGACCCAACCGGCGGTAACGTACGTCGGGATGCGAATCTTGTTCCAGTCGACGATCTTGTCCTTGTAGTAGGCGTTCATGAGCGGGTTCTCCGCCACCATCTTGGGGGTGTCCTCGATGTAATTGTTGACGGCGAGCGCCTGGATGATGTGCGTCTCGTAGTCGGGGTTGGGGATGCCACCACAGAAGTAGGACTCACGGTAGAGATCGCCCTGGCCTTCCCAGGCAGCGAGGCACGCGAGGTGCGGCGGACGCTGCGCGGCGATGCGCCAGTGGGCCATGCAGACACCGGAGTTGCCAATCATCGTGGCGCGGCCATTGCACCACTCCTGAGCGGTAACCCACTCGATGAAGTCGTAGCCATCCTGGGCATCCTGGGAACCCCACAGGTAGACATCACCCTCGGAGTTACCCACGCCACGCGGGTCGATGTTGGCGACGGCGTAGCCGTAGTGGCACCAGTAGCCGGGATCGGGCGCCTCGAACTTGGCATACTGCGACACGGTTTTGGGCGGCACGCCCATAAGCTGCCAAGAGTCCATGCCCTCGGACGGATTCTTGCCAAACGGGGCGAAGACGCAGATGACCGGCACCTTCTCGGTGGTGTTGGCCGGACGGTAGATGTCGGCGTAGATCGTGGTGCCGTCGCGCAGGACGCAAGCCACGTCGCGCTCGCACATGACGCCCGGGATGTCGGTCATATAGGTATGCGGGTTGTACTTGGCGCAGAAGCCCATGGTAGCGACCATCTCACCGTCGCCGGCAGCCTCGGGATCCTCGCGCATCTTCCGCTTGATCTCGTCGAGTTCCTCACGGGACTTACCGGGGTTGCCTTTGGCGAAGGGGACCTCGAACTCCTCGCCGTCCTTGCCGAAGGTCATCTTCTTGTAGATGCCCTTGTACTCTTCTTCGGCCATAGAAAACGCTCCTCTCGTTGCGTA
>CAKUCJ010000390.1 GCA_934643435.1 uncultured Collinsella sp. | reverse complement strand
CGGGTGGCGGCGGCAATCGATTGCGGCATCTCGGCGACCGACGCGCTCGATGACCTGCTCGTTCGCATCGATGCCCCTGGTCTTTCGCTCGTAACGCTGGCGCTCAAGGTGTCGCAGCGTACTGGCGCTCCGCTTGCCGATTTATTGTCCGAGGCATCGAGCATGGTGGGTGAGCGCATTGAGCTCAAGCGCCGCCTGGATGTCAAGACGTCGCAGGCACGCATGTCGGCACATATGGTCTCGGCGATGCCGGCGGGTATGTGCGCGGTGCTGGCCCTGCTTTCGGCTGACTTTCGCCGCGGCCTTGCAACGCCGGCGGGTGCCGGTGCCGTGGTGCTGGGCCTTGCCCTTAACGCTGTTGCCTTGGTGGTTATCCGGCGCATTATGCGGGTGGAGCTATGAGTGCCCTGGTCGCAATCGCGGCATGCCTGTGCGCGCTCAGCGTGTTTGTCGCGATGGGCTTGGAACGCGCAGATGCGTGCGAGATCACGGAGGCCTGCAAGCGCGAGGCGCTGCTGGTCATCGCGGCCGCTCGCTCGGTGACCAACGTCCTGACGGTGCGATTGAAGAGTGCGTTCGACGCGGGCGGCCCGGCGCAGGTGTCGCTCGGTGAGGTGTCCGAGATGATCGACGTGGTGCGTCTGGGTCTTTCGGCAGGCCTTTCGTTCGATGCAGCGCTCGAGATCTTTTGCGCCAACCGTCGGTCGGTACTGGCCGTTCGTCTTGAACGAGCCTGCATGGCGTGGCAGGTGGGCGTGGGCACGCGCGAGGACGAGCTGTTGGCGGCTGCTTGCGACCTGGACGTGCGGGCGCTCGAAACCTTTGCGATTACGGTGGGGCAGGCGCTTGCCCTGGGTGCCCCGCTTGCTGAGACCTTGGCGGCTCAAAGTCGCGAGATCCGTGCCGCTCATCGCGCCACTGTCGAGCGCGAGATCGAGCGGGCGCCGGTCAAGTTGCTGATTCCCACCGGCACGCTCATCTTGCCAGCGTTGCTTCTGTCCATATTGGGCCCGCTGCTGGGAGCAGGCGGGATGATGTAGGGAGGAATACATGAACACGATGATCGACGTTGTTGGCAGGGCTTGGAACTGGGCGTTTTGCCGGGTAGCGCGTGCTCGCCAATACGCCAAAACGCTTTTGCAGGAGGAGAGTGCGCAGGGCACCACCGAGTACGCCATCTTGGTCGGCGTGCTCGTGGTGATCGCGATTATCGCCATCGTTGCGTTTAAGGGCAAGGTCCAAGATCTATGGAACGCTATCAGCGAGGGCATCAACAGCCTGTAGATGACGGGCGGCCCGTCGGCACGCTACTGGTGCTTGCTTGCCTGGTCGTAGCGATAGCGGCGGTGCTCTGGGGGCTTAACGCCGCGCGGCAGCAGCGCCTCGGGGCCGCCGCCGATACGGATTCGGGGTCTACTGCGGCGTCTCAAAAGGATGGGACACAACCCTCGGATGATCCGGGTGCCGCCGTCACAGCACAAACCTTCTTACAGAAGCTCGATGAGCGGGCGGTCGGCGCAACGGAGCGGCCTGCGGGCAACGCGATTGCAGCCCGACTCGCATGGACTGAGGATCGACCGATGACCGAAGCGGCGGCAGATCTGTTGCGCGCCTACCGCGAGGTGCCTACAGCGCAGCTCGCCCTGAGCGGCTACCTCGACATCAAGGGCAATGTTTGGGGCGCCATCGTGCGTGACGGACGCGGCTGGGTCGACATGGTGACGGTTGCCGCGGATGCCGGCGATGCTTCGTGCCGCCTGCGTGCCGTGCGTCTGGTTCCGCAAA
>CAKUCJ010000389.1 GCA_934643435.1 uncultured Collinsella sp. | reverse complement strand
CTAACGCTTTCCCTCGACCTCAAGGCGGATATTTAATATGACCGAACGTTCCCGGAGCGGTAAGACCGCTTGGGACAAGGAGAAAACTCGCGAGCTGTTTCGCCGTTACAAGGAGACCGGTGATCCGGACGCCCGCGAGCAGCTCGTCATGTCCCATATGAACCTGGTAAGGTTTCTTGCCAATAAATTTAAGAACCGCGGCGAGCCCCTCGACGACCTCATGCAGGTCGGTTACCTGGGTCTGCTGAAAGCCATCGATCGCTTTGACCCCGAGCGTGGACTTGAGTTTACGACGTTTGCTACGCCCACCATTCTGGGCGAGATCAAGCGCCACTTCCGCGACAAGGGCTGGAGCGTGCGCGTTCCGCGTCGTCTGCAGGAGCTTTCGGCCAAGGTCAACCAAGCTACTGACAAGCTCACCAACGAGCTGCAGCGCTCGCCTAAGGTTGAGGAAATCGCCGAATACCTAGACGTGACCGTTGACGAGGTCCTCGAGGCCATGGAATCGTCCTCGGCGTACACCTCGGTGCCCATCGAGGCGCCCGGTGCGTCCGATTCCGACGACGCGCCTTCGATTCTCGACCGCTATGCCGACGAGGACAATGAGCTTGACTTTACCGATGACCGTCTGGTGATCGAGGAAGCCATCCGCGATTTCTCGCCGCGCGAGCGCGAGGTGATCGAGCTGCGCTTTGTGAAAGGCATGACCCAGATCGAAATCGCCAAGAAGCTGGGCATCTCCCAGGTGCAGGTTTCGCGTCTGCTACGCCGCACGCTTAAAAAGATTCAGGACAAGATCGATCCCGACGGAGTGATGATTCGTTCATGAGTGAGCACCCCCAACAAACCGACCGTACACTGCGTGATACCCGTATTCTGACCCTGCGCATCTGGGCTGTTGTAGGCTGCATTGTCATTGCCGCCGTCATTTTCAACCTTATGGGTATCCTGGCGCCGGTCATTGAGTTTTTGGCCGTCGGTTCCATCATCGCCTTTGTGATGTCGCCGATCACCAACTGGCTCGAGCACCATGGTGTGAATCGCGGCATTGGTTCGCTCATCGCGCTTATCGTGGTCGTTGCCGTGCTCGTCGGCGTCGTCTGCATCCTGTCGCCGATTCTCTTTGGCCAGATCATGGAAGTCCTGAGCCGCCTGCCCGAGCAGCTTCGTGTTGCGGGTGGCGACCTCAACGAGATGATTTCGCATGCCAAGACGCTCAACAACACACCGCTCAAAGAGTACTTAGACGACAATCTGTCGTCGCTCGTCACCGTGGCGTCCAAGTATGTCTCGCAGATTGCCGCCGAGCTTGGTCGTGGTGTGTTCCCACTCATTACTAATACGGCGTCTCAGCTGTTCGTTATCTTCCTGGGTCTGGTGCTTGCCTATTGGCTGGCCTGCGATTATCCCCGCATGCACCACGAGGTTTGCACCATCCTTGGGCAGGAAAAGGAGACCTCCTACCGTTTTATGGTCGCCATTCTTTCGCGCTCCGTCGGTGGTTATATGCGTGGCATGGTCGTGACGTCCATCTGCGGCGGCATTTTAGCCTTTATTGGCTTCACGATCATCGGGCATCCGTATGCGGCGCTCATGGCTATCTTTACCGGCATCATGCACTTGGTTCCGGTCGTCGGTCCCTGGGTGAGTGCTGCGATTGCCACGGTGCTCGGCTTTATGTTTAGCCCCATGTTGGCTTTTTGGACGCTCATCGTGACGATGGTGGCTCAGAACGTCACCGATAACGTCATTTCGCCCAAGGTTATGCAGAGCTCGGTGCAGGTGCA
>CAKUCJ010000388.1 GCA_934643435.1 uncultured Collinsella sp. | reverse complement strand
CATCGGCCGCGACACCGTCGTGTGGCCGCAGACGCATCTGATCGGCCACGTCACCGTGGGCGAGGAGTGCCAGCTCGGCCCCAACAGCCGCCTCACCGACACCACCGTCGGCAGCGGCTGCGTCATCGATGAGACCATCGCCATCGAGGCCGTCATCGAGAACGGCGTCGACTGCGGCCCGCGCGCCTACCTGCGCCCGGGCACCCACATGCTCGACGGCTCCAAGGCCGGCACGCACGTGGAGATCAAGAAGTCCACGATCGGTGAGGGCTCCAAGGTGCCGCACCTGTCCTATATTGGCGACACCACCATGGGCACCGGCGTCAACGTGGGCGCGGGCTCCATCACCTGCAACTACGATGGTGTGCACAAGCACAAGACCGTCATCGGCAACGACGCCTTCATCGGCTCCGACACCATGATGGTCGCGCCCGCTCAGATCGGCGACGGCGCACTCGTGGCCGCCGGCTCCGTCATCACCGAGCCGGTCCCGGCCGACGCCCTTGGCCTGGGTCGTGCCCGTCAGGTAAATATTGAGGGCTGGGCCGCCGATTATCGTCGCCGTCTGCACGAGGACGACGAGGTATAACGTTTTACCAAGCACAAAAGGAGCTGTTCCATGGGGACGGCTCCTTTTTCTATCGTGACCTGCGCGACCGGATGAGTGGTCGGTTCGTGTCCGTTGACGGTAAAGACGTTATCAAGACTCGATAAACCCCGTCGCGCGGTTACAATGCAACAAGGCATCTATATGGCATTCGATGTATAAAGGAGAAGGGTAATGCCGATTAATGATCCCGAGAAGTCGGAGAATATGCGCAAGTCCATCCGCGTGTATTCCGGTTCCTCCAACCGTCCCCTCGCTCAGAAAATCGCTGAGTACCTTGGGGTCGAGCTTTCGGGCCTTACGCTTAAGCAGTTCGCCAACGGTGAGATTTACGCCCGCTACGATGAGACCGTCCGCGGCGCCGACGTCTTCCTGATTCAGTCCGTGGCCGGCGGCAACGTCAACGACATGCTCATGGAGCTGCTCATCGCCACCGACGCTGCCAAGCGCGCATCCGCTCGCTCCATCACCGCCGTCATCACCCACTACGGTTACGCCCGCCAGGATCGCAAGGCCGGCCCGCGCGAGCCCATCACCGCCCGCCTCGTCGCCAACCTGCTCGAGCGCGCCGGCGTCAACCGCATCATCACCCTCGACCTGCACCAGGGCCAGATCCAGGGCTTCTTCGATATTCCGGTTAACCACCTGTCCGCACTGCCGCTGTTTGGCCAGTACTACAACGACATGCACTTCGACACCGACAGCCTGGTCGTCGTCTCCCCCGACGTGGGCCGCGCCAAGGCCGCCAAGAAGCTGTCCGACATGCTTGGCTGCGACCTGGCCATCGCCCACAAGGGCCGTCCGCGCCACAACGCCGCCGAAGTCATGGGCATCATCGGTGACATCAAGGGCAAGACCTGCATCATCAACGACGACATGATCGATACCGCTGGCACCCTGTGCGCCAACGTCAAGGAGCTCAAGGCCATGGGCGCCGGCGACATCTACGTGTGCGCCACCCACGGCATCTTCTCCGGCCCGGCTATCGAGCGTCTGAACGACGCCCCCATCGTCGAGTGCGTCGTCACCGATGCCATCCCCGTCGAGGTCGGCGGCAAGATCAAGACCATCTCGGTCGCCGAGGAGTTCGCTCAGGCCATCTCCGCCGTTTACCACGAGGAGCCCGTCTCCACGCTCGTCGGCGGCGACTTCGCGCTGTAGTCTACTGCGCATCGCATCATCTTCG
>CAKUCJ010000387.1 GCA_934643435.1 uncultured Collinsella sp. | reverse complement strand
GCCTTCTTTGTCGTGCCAGCCGTCAAGGGCTTCTTTGCCGGTGAGGATACGAAGGTTGCTGCCGGCCAGCAGGTCACGATCACGATTCCCGAGGGCGCATCGGGCGATACCATCGCCTCGATCCTTTCCGAGAACCATATCGTCGAGAATCCCAAGGATTATTACGCGGCGGTCAAAAAGCTCAACGCCGACATGTCGCTCAAGCCTGGCACCTACTCGTTTACCACGCTCATGGACGCGACCAAGGTCGTCCAGCAGCTCATGGAAGGCCCCAATGCGGGCTCCGATGCCCTGACGATTCCTGAGGGCCTGACGGTCGACCAGGTTGCCGATCGCGTGGCCGCGGCATACGACAGCATCTCCAAGGAGGACTTCCTCAATCAGGCAAAGGCCTCCAACTATGTGAAGGACTATGGCTTCCTCGAAGGCGCTGCAAATGATTCGCTTGAGGGCTTCCTGTTTCCCAAGACGTATTCGCTTGGCAAGGACCCGTCTGCCGATGACGTGATTCGTGCCATGCTCGACCAGTTCAACACCGAGTACAAGTCGCTCGACTTTGCCAGCTGCGAGGCCAAGATCAAGGAGCGCTACGGTGTGGAGATGTCCGATTACGACATCGTTAACCTTGCCTCCATCGTCGAGCGTGAGGGCCTCAACGCCGATCAACGCGCACACGTTGCCTCGGTTTTCTATAACCGCCTGGCGGGTAAGCTCGATGGCCTGCGTTATCTCAACAGCGATGCGACCATGATGTATGTCACCGGTGGCGAGGTTACCGCCGATGACCTGCAAAGCGATAGCCCGTATAACACATACAAGCACGAGGGCCTGCCGCCCACGCCCATCTGCTCTCCGTCGCTCGAGGCGCTCAAGGCCACGCTTGAGCCGACCGACTCCGATGACCTGTATTTCTACATTACGCAGGACGAGGAGTATTTCTCGAAGACTTACGAAGAGCATCAACAGTCTTGGAATTGATCATGAGGATTTTTAGCCCCAAACGATATGTTGCCTCGGTCGATCGCATCGACCTCGATACCCTGTGGGCCGACGGCAAACGCGCCATTCTGCTCGATCGCGATAACACCCTGGTGCCGCGCGACACCGAGCAGGTGCCCGCTGCGGTTTCCGCTTGGCTCGAGTCTGCCCACGCCAAGGGCTTTAAGCTGTGCATGGTGTCCAACAACTGGCATCGCGACCAGGTCATGTCATCGGCCCGCGAGCTGGGGCTCGAAGCCATCAGCCATGCCATGAAGCCGGCTCCGTTTGCCCTCAAGGCCGGTCTTAAGCGCCTGGGTGCCACGGCCGATGAGGCCGTGTTGATCGGCGATCAGCTGTACACCGACGTGTGGAGCGGCAACTTTGCCGGAGTCGATACGATCCTGGTAAAGCCGCAGGCTACTCAGGACCTGTGGTATACGCAGATCTTCCGTATCTTTGAGCGCCGGGCCCTTCGCGACCTTTCCTGCGAGGAATAGGTTTCGCCATGTCTCAGCACACCAAGCACGGCTGCGACCATATCTTCTTTATCGGCTTTTTGGGTGCGGGCAAATCGACGCTCGCGCGCAACGTGGGCACTATGTTCAAGCGTCGGTTTATCGATACCGATCGCCTGGTCGTGCGCCGCTGTGGTAAGTCGGTAACCGAGATTTTTGAGACCGAGGGCGAGGAGCGCTTTCGCGAACTCGAGACCTCGGCGCTCCGTTCGCTAAAAAGCGAGCGCAGCCTGCTGGTTTCGTGCGGGGGCGGCATTGTCGAGACACCGGTGAACATCGAGCTCATGCACGAGATGGGTACGTGCGTGTAC
>CAKUCJ010000386.1 GCA_934643435.1 uncultured Collinsella sp. | reverse complement strand
AGCCCCGAGGCAGCTGCCCGTCAGCGCGTGGAGTTGCCCTGGAACGATGAAGTCGAGCAGGCCCGCAAGGCCGAGGCCGCGTTGGCCGATGAGCGCGCGACCGCCGAGCGCCGTGCCGCCAACTTGACGGCTGCCGATGAGGCCGCGCTGGGCAGCGACGTACTTGGCAGCCGGGCCTATGCCGAGGAGCTGGCCGATCGCGAGGCGGAGGAAGCCGCCGCGCAGGCAGCAGAAGCCGACGCTACGGAAACCCCCGAGCCCGAGCTCGACGAATACGGCATCGCCATCGAGAGCGACGACCAGCAGGCGACTCCCGTGCAAGACGCCTTCGAGGCCGCCGAGCCTCGCGTCGCCCGCGTCCTCGAGGTCGGCTGCGGCACGGGCTGCATCTCGCTTTCGCTTGCCTGGGAACGCCGCGGGCACGTCACCTGCACCGCTACCGATATTGAGCCGCGTGCCATCGACCTGGCAACCAAAAACCGCGATGCGCTTGGCCTTGCGGCGGACGAGGTCGCGTTCAGCCTCACCAACCTGGTGAGCTCCATTCCCCGCGAAGAGTGGGGCACCTTTGACGTGCTCGTCTCCAATCCGCCCTACATTCCCACCGATGTCATGCGCTCGCTGCCGCACGAGGTCAAGGACTTTGAGCCCGACCTGGCGCTCGAGGGCGGCGCCGACGGCCTGGACATCTTCCGCCGCCTGCTCAACGCGGCGCCCTACATGTTGCGCGCCGGCGGCCTCTTTGCCTGCGAACTCTACGAGGGAGCCCTCGACGCCGCCGCCGAGCTCTGCCGCCAAGCGGGTCTTTCGGACGTGCGCATCGTCCGCGACCTCACCGATCGCCCCCGCATCGTCCGAGCCATCGTCACCGAGCCCAAACAACGTATTTAAGCTGAACAAATAGATATTTGGATAAGGTTGTCCTTGCAATATACCGTAAAACTTCTATTATAGAAGGAGAAAGGTATGTCAAATCAGCAGCATCGATACCGTATTGTGCTCGACTATATCGAGCCTTGGCTTGATGAGCAGGATGACGCTACGCTGCGGCAGATTTACGCAGACCTTTTGGTGCTTGAGAAGGAAGGTCCTGGCCTCGGCCGTCCGCTGGTTGATCGCGTGAAAGGATCGAAGCTCCACCACTTAAAGGAGCTAAGAGTCACGTCGTGTGGACAGTCGGTGATTCGCATTCTCTTTGCTTTCGACCCCAAACGCCAGGCTGTATTGCTGCTAGCGGGTGATAAGTCGCGAGCGAGGTCGTCGAAGGCAAAATGGAACGGCTGGTATGCGATCAACGTTCCCAAGGCCGAGCAAATATACCGTCGCCATATGAGGAGGCTCGATCGGGATGGAACTGCATGAGTATATGGAGTCTCGCGGGATAGTGCGTGAGGCTATTACTGCTGAGCAAGAGAAGACCCGCGAGCGTATCGAAGCCTATAAGCTCGCTCAGATTCGCAAACTAAAGGATTTGACGCAGGCCTCGGTAGCCCAGTCAATGGGCGTTTCTCAAAAACGCGTATCGGAGCTCGAACGCGGGGAGCTGGGCTCAATGAGGCTCGATACATTGAGCAGGTACGCCGAAAGTCTCGGCGGAAAACTTGTCGCAAGCATCGAATTCCCCGATCGCACCGTTACGCTTGCTCGCTAAAATTCTTCAATAACCCCCTCACTTTCACCGACTGCTACAGCCGCTCACCAAACCAACATGCGCTCTGGGCAAATAGGTTGAACGTTTCGTGCGAGAATGCCCCACAGTAAACAAACTTGCACCAGAGCGTAAGGGGCTGGCATACACATGCAGACGGTCTA
>CAKUCJ010000385.1 GCA_934643435.1 uncultured Collinsella sp. | reverse complement strand
TCCATGCAGACGTTCCTCAACGCCATGACCTACCCCGACAAGACCATCTACCCCGTTGCCACCACCAACGAGCAGGACCTGTACAACCTGATGGACGTGTACCTGGACGCGGTGTTCAACCCGGCCATCTACACCAAGCCAACCATTTTTGAGCAGGAGGGCTGGCACTACGAGCTGGACCTGCCGGAAGGTGCCGAGAGCTGCGAGGGCGCCGGCGACGGCAGCGAGGTAGATTTTGAGGCATGTCCCAAAAATCTACGCGAGGGCACGCTGCGCTACAACGGCGTGGTGTTCAACGAGATGAAGGGCGCGCTGTCCGATCCCATGAGCGTGCTGGACGACGCCGTCAACGCCGCGCTCTATCCCGATACCGCCTATGCGCACGAAAGCGGCGGCGATCCGCGCGCGATTCCCGCGCTCACCTACGAGCAGTTCCTGGACACGCACGCGCGCCATTACAATCCTTCCAACTCTTATATAACGCTCTACGGCGACCTTGATGTGGACCGCGCGCTGGCGTTTTTGGACGAGCGCTATCTGTCGCAGTCGAGCGCCGCGAGCCGCCGCATGGACGCCGCCGTTGCCGCCGGCGAGGATCCGTCCGCGCTGGCGCCCAATCCGCTGGACGTACAGGTGCCCGTGACCTGCGAGTATAAGCGCGTCGAGATGGCCACCACGCCCGAGAATGCCCTGGTGGGCCTGGGTCTTGTGCTGGGAAACGCGCTCGATCGCAAGCGCACGATCGCGGCGGATATCCTGTTCGAGGCGCTGCTGGGCTCCAACGAGGCGCCGATTAAGAAGGCCATCCTGGCGGCAGGTCTGGGCGGCAACGTGGTGAGCTACACCGCGGCCGAGAGCCTGCAGCCCTACGAGCTCATCATGCTGCAAAACGCGCAGCCCGGCGTGGCGCGCGAGCTGCGCCGCGTGTTCCAGGACGCCTGCCGCGACCTGTGCGAGCATGGCGTTCCGCGCGAGCGTCTGGAGGCCATCATCAGCAGCAACGAGTACGACCTGCGCCAGCGCGACTACGGCATCGCCGACGGCGTGGCCATTGCGTGCGACGCGCTGAGCACGTGGCTCTACGATGACGACGCCGCGACGCTGGCGCTCAAGTACGGTCCGGTGTACGAGGAGCTGCGCGGCGAGCTGGACGGCTCCTACTTTGAGGGCCTGCTGCGCGAGCTGGTGCTGGAGAACGACCACATGGCGCTCGTCGAGCTGGTGCCGGTGGACGCCGCCGATGGTGCAGAGGGTGCCGAGGCAGCCGAACTTGCTGCCAAGCGCGACGCCATGACCGACGCCGAGCTGGCCGACGTGGTCGAGCGCACGGCCGCGCTGCGTGCCGCACAGGAGGCCGAGGACACGCCCGAGGCCAAGGCCACGCTGCCGCGCCTGCGCGTGTCCGACATTGGCGAGGCGCGCCCCGAGCCGCCGCTCGTCGTGGACACGACCGCGCCCATCCCCTGCCTGCGTCACGGCATTCCCACCAACCGCTTGGCCTACGCCATGCAGTATTTCGACCTGAGCTGCGTCGCGTTTGAGGACCTGCCCTATGTGACACTGCTCTGCCGCCTGCTTAAGCAGCTGCCCACGCGTGAGCATTCGGCCGAGGAACTCGACAACCTGCTCGCCGGCAAGCTGGGCTTTTTGAGCTTTACGACCGAGGTCATGACGCAGCCCGACGTGGACGGCGTGTGCCCCTACCTGCTGGTGAGCGCCGGCGCCCTGTCCGAGAAGATCGATGCGCTGGCGAGCCTGCCGCGCGAGGTGTGGTCGAGCACGCTTTTGGCGGACGCCGACGCGGACCGCGTGCGCGACGT
>CAKUCJ010000384.1 GCA_934643435.1 uncultured Collinsella sp. | reverse complement strand
GGTTACATACGCTTCAATAATAAACCCAAACGCCCTCGCGCTCGGGTTTATTGCGTTGATATATAAGTTATCGATGCCGCAGCTTCCGTTTCATTGCACGGCGTAGACGCCCTCAGATGAGGTTCTCGCCCAGGTTCTTGCCGCCGAGGACGTGCATGTGGAAGTGCATGACGGTCTGGCCGGCGTTGACGCCCTTGTTGGAGATGACGCGGAAACCGTCCTCCAGGCCCTTGGCCTTGGCGACCTCCTGGATGGCGTGAGCCATGGCGCCCATGGTCTCGGCAGGCACGTTGTCGGCGATGTCGCTGTAGTGCTTCTTGGGGATCACGAGCGTGTGGACCGGAGCCTGGGGGTTAAGGTCGTCGAACGCGATGACCTGGTCGTCCTCGTAGACAACGGTCGAAGGGATCTCGTGGTTGGCGATTTTGCAGAAAATGCAATCACACATAGCTGGTTCCTTTCTAACAGACCAAGGTAATTATATTTGGTCGAGATGGTTAGAACGAGAGGTTGTCGTCGGTGTTGGCGGCTTCGCCGTCGGCGAGCACATCGTTGCCGTCGACGTCCTTCAGGAGCACCGAGACCTTCTGCTCGGCATCGGCCAGGCGGGTACGCAGGCTCTTGAGGAGCTCGACGCCGCGGGTGTAGCTCTCGAGCGACTCCTCGAGCTCCATGTCGCCCGACTCCAAACTGCGGATGATGAGCTCCAGCTCCTGCGAGGCCTGCTTGTACGTAAGCTGCTCGACCGGGGTCTTCTCTGCCATATCTGTTTCCTTTCCTAAAGGTCTATCACAATGAAACGCGGTCTACTCGACCGCATCGACGGTTGCCGCCACGTTGCCGTCCGCCATGCGCACGCGGATAGCGTCACCAGGCTTAAACGTCTTGGCGCTCGTAGCCACGCCGCCATCGCTGTATGCGATGGAGTAGCCGCGGGCAAGCACCTTGAGCGGTGACAGGGCATCGAGCGAGGCCGCTGCGCGACCCAAGTCGGACGCGGGTTTGCTCAACATCGTGCGTCCCTGATGCTCCAGACGGGAACTCGCGAGCGTGAGCGCATGGCGCTTGCCATCGAGCCCCGAAGTGCTTGCGACCAGACGCTCGGGCAGACGCTCAAAGTTGGAGCGGAAGGCACCGACCGAGCGCGCAATGGCGCCCGACAGGCGATCGGCCGTCAGGGCAAGCTCCGACTCGCGACGCTCAACCATAAACGTTGGATCGTTCAGGCACGGGCGGCACGCGGCCGCATCGAGCGCATCGCCCAAGCGCGCCGTATAGGTATCCCAGGCGCGCCGACCACGCTGATCGAGCATCTCCAGATCGACCTGATCCGACCCGATCATCGAAGCCATCGCAGCACCCAGGCGCTGATGGCGTGTCTCGAGCACATCCGCCAGCTCTGTCATAGCCGGTGCCACGGATTCTGCCGCTGCCGTGGGCGTGGAGGCGCGACGGTCGCTCACCATGTCGCAGATCGAGGTATCGGGCTCATGGCCAATACCAGTCACCACAGGCACGGGACAGGCCGCCACCGCGCGAGCAAGCTCTTCGTCGTTAAAGGTCATAAGATCCTCGAAGGAACCGCCGCCACGCACGAGCAAAATGCAATCGGGCGCTGGCGTAATGGTGGCGGCGCGGCGCAAGCCTTCAATAAGCTCTGCTGGCGCACCCTCGCCCTGGACCTTAGCGCCCACGCAAACGAGCTCGACAAGTGGGTTGCGACGGCGCAGCGTACGCTTGACGTCATCAATCACGGCGCCCGAAAGCGAGGTGACGACCGCCACGCGTGAGCAAAACACCGGAATGCGACGCTTGCGGGACTCGTC
>CAKUCJ010000383.1 GCA_934643435.1 uncultured Collinsella sp. | reverse complement strand
AGTGGGATGAGCGTTGGGATGCCTACTCCGAGGCAGGCATCAACGAGAAGGGCGTCTCCTGTTCCGCCACGCTAAGCACCAGCATGAATGCAGATGTCGAAGCTGTGGACCCCCTTACGGATGGCTTGGGTGAGTACAGCTACGCCAGCGTTATCTTGGGCGAATGCGCTACGGCCCGTGAGGGCGTCGAGCTTATCGGAAGCCTGATCGACGAGCAGGGCGTCTGCTCCAACGACCAGATTGTCATCGCCGACAACAATGAGACCTGGCTGTTCGCCGCGCTTTCCGGCCATCAGTGGATTGCCATGAAGCTCGCTGACGACGTCGCCTCGGTCAACCCCAACATCGGCAACCTTAACTACGACGTCGACCTCGATGACACCGAAAATTGCCTCCACTCTGAGAAAATCCAGTCCATGCCCGAAGAAAATGATTTCGCCGAGTACACGGACGGCAAGTTCGACGTCGCCAAAACCTATGGTGAGAGGCTCGATAAAACCGGCAGGCATCAGTGGACTCGCTACGTCCAGGGTCGAGACTACTTCAAGAACCCGCTTACCAAGGACGCCGATTACACCATCGTCAACGACGGCAGCGTCGGCGCATCCGTCAGCGAAATCCAGCCTTTGTTCTTCAAGCCTGGCAAGTCTGGCTGGAGCACCTTTGAGCTGATTCGCGCCTTTGGCAACCGCGGCGAAAACGTCCCCGGCCTTAACGCCAACAAAGATGGCGCCTACGCCATCGGCACCGAGCGCAACACCGAGATCAACCTCTTCCAGATTCGTCGCGGCCTTGATCCCGAAGTCGCTACCATCCAGTGGGAGATGCTTTCCCGTGCCGCGTACTCCGTCGCCATCCCGTTGTATTCCGCTCTGATGACTGAGGTCAGCCCGTACTTCAGCGATCAGACTGTCTCCTTCGATCACTGCGCTGAGAAGGACATCGTAAACAACGAGGAGCCTGAGAACTCCATCAACTACGTCCTCATGGACATCAGCTCGCTCTGCTTTGAGAACCCTGACACCCTTGGTACCAGCGTCCGCGCCTACCTCGATGCCCTGCAGAATGAGCTCATTGAGCAGAACAAGGAAGTTGACGCCGCCATGCTGGCTGAAACGACCACCGAGGGCCGCACCGCCCTTGCCAACAAGGCAGGCAATGCTGCCACCGAGAACACCTACAAGAAGTGCAAGGCGCTGCTCCAGGAGATGCGCGAGTATCAGAAGGCCGGAAACTTTGACGAGCCCTTCACCCCGAGCGACCTGAACACCGAGACCAACGGTCTCAAGGAGTCCATCACCTACGCCGAGGACGCCCTCGCCACCGATCCCGTCACCCCGGATCAGCCTGGCACCCCCGAGCAGCCCGGCAACCCGGATCAGCCTGGCACTCCCGAGCAGCCCGGTACCCCCGAGAAGCCTAGCGAGAAGCCCGGCAAGGACGACACCACGACCACGGTGACCACCAACAAGAAGAACACCAAGGGCAACCTGCCCACCACTGGCGATCGCTTTGACGGCCGCATGGTTGCGACGTTTGCCATCGCTGGCGTTGCCATCATCTCCGCCGGCGGCTACATCCTCTATCGCCGCAAGAAGGCCTAAGGCCCTCACGTTCTAAAGGCGGGCATGACAGCGCAGGCAGCCTTGCCCGCTTAGCCCGCCATACGAGCGGCGGGAAACGTCACCGAAATCTTTTCAAAAAAGATTTCCCCGCACACACTTCGCTGTGCTATAGTGCAGCGCAACAGCAACAAGGTGCGACCGCACCACGGCATCATGAAAGGAGCCACCAACATGAAGAACACGATGAAGTCTCTCAACAACTGGTGGTGGCGTGATGCGAATACGATCGGTC
>CAKUCJ010000382.1 GCA_934643435.1 uncultured Collinsella sp. | reverse complement strand
CTTAAGCAGGTCCTGGGCGAGCATGTCTCCCAGGCCGGCTCGCTGGTGACGCCCGAGCACCTGCGCTTTGACTTCACGCACTTCGAGGCCCTGTCTTCCGAGCAGCTCAAGGCTGTCGAGGACCTGGTCAACCAGCAGATCTTTGCTTCCAAGCCGGTTGTGACCCGCGTCATGGGCATCGATGAGGCCAAGGCCGCCGGTGCTGTCGCCCTGTTTGGCGAGAAGTACGGAGACGTCGTCCGCGTCGTCTCCGTGGGCGCCGAGGATCAGCCGTTCTCCCGCGAGCTCTGCGGTGGTACGCATGCCGCCAACACTGCCGAGATCGGCCTGTTCAAGATCATTTCCGAGTCCTCCACGGGCTCGAACGTCCGCCGTATCGAGGCCGTGACCTCCAAGGGCGCGCTCGACTACATGGCCGACCGCCTGGCGCTCGTTGACGCCGCCGCCGCCGCGCTCAAGTGCCGCGTCGACGAGGTCCCGGCGCGCGTGGAGAACCTGCAGGCCGAGCTGCGCGAGACTTCCAACAAGCTCAAGAAGGCGCTCACCGGTGGCTCCTCCGATGCCATCTCCGGCGCCATCGACGCCGCTGTCGAGCTCGACGGCTACAAGCTCGTTGTCGCCGAGCTTCAGGGTCTCGAGGCGGCTGACCTGCGCAACGTGTGGGATACCGTGCACCAGAAGGTTGCCGGCCCCGTCGCCTGCGTCGTCGCCAGCGTGACCGAGAAGGGCACCCCGGCCCTGCTCGCCGCCGGTTCCGATGACGCCGTCAAGGCCGGTTTCCACGCCGGTAACGTGATCAAGCAGATCGCGGGCCTGGTCGACGGTCGCGGTGGCGGTCGTCCCAACATGGCCCAGGCCGGTGGCAAGAACGCCGCCGGTATCGCCGATGCCCTCGCGGCCGCCAAGACCGCGCTCGGCGCCTAAGAACCTAAGTAGTCGCTGTGGTCGCGCTCGCACTGGACATAGGGGAGACCAGGATTGGCATTGCCGTCTCGAGCCGTGATGGCAAGATGGCGATGCCCGTCAAGGTGCTCCCGGCTGCCGAGGTCACTGGTATGGCCAAGACGTTTCGTTACCTGGTCGAGGACTATGAGCCCGACATCCTGGTGAGCGGTCGCCCCCTGACCATGGCCGGTGAGCCCGGTCCCCAGGCCGAGCGCGTCGCCACCGTGGCCCAAAAGATTGCCGACGAACTCGATCTTCCGCTGGAGTTTGAGGACGAGCGCTTGTCCTCGCAAGAGGCCAAGCGCATCCTGCGCGAGCAGGGACTCAACGAAAAGCAGATGAGGGGCAAGATTGACATGATCGCCGCCAGCCTGTTCTTGCAGACGTGGCTCGATCGCAAGAACGAGGAGGTCCAGCATGTCTAGCGCTTCCGATCCGCGCCAGTCGAATCGCCAGGGTCAGCCCGCACCGCGCCCCGCACAGCCCGGTCAGCATCCGGTGCAGCCGACGCAACGTGTGGCTCAGCCTGTTGCACGTCCGGCGCAGTCCTCCTCGCGTGCCGCTCAGCCCTCTCAGCGTTCAGCTCAACAGCCGACCGCCCGCTCCGCGCAGCCCGCTGGTGGTGCACGCTTTAAGCAGCAGGCGCCGACGCAGCGCGTGCAAACGCAGGCTCCGCAGTCACGCTCCCATGCACATCATGCCCATGGCACGCATGGCGTAGCTCCGGCCACGCGCTCGAGCTATAACTCGCACGCTCGCCGCGGTGCCCAAAAGAAGAGCTTCCCGGTGCCCATGATTATCGGCGCCGTGGTGGCCGTGCTCGCGCTTGCTGCGATTGCCTTCTTTGTCGTGCCAGCCGTCAAGGGCTTCTTTGCCGGTGAGGATACGAAGGTTGCTGCCGGCCAGCAGGTCAC
>CAKUCJ010000381.1 GCA_934643435.1 uncultured Collinsella sp. | reverse complement strand
TCGATGACCGCGATGTCGACCATGCCGTCGTTCATGCGGCAGTTGGGGAACAGGTTGATGTCGTTTTGGATGACCGAGGTGTTGCCTGCCATGCAGCAGATGCCGTCGAGCTCCTCGACAATGCCGTCATGCTCAATCGTAAAGTGCGCCACCGTGGGATTGGGCGTGGCAAGCGCCGACAGGAAGTAGGCGATCTCGCCGATGTCGTTTTTGGTGGGGGCGGCCTTCATCATAATCTCGGCATCGTAGCCCGAGCCGGCAATGATGATAAAACCGTGGCGCTTTTCGTTGCCGTTCTCGTCGAGCCAAAAGAGCTCACCCATGTCGACCTTGACCGTGCGGCCGGCGCGGCAGGCCTTGGCGAGTGCCGCCGCCTCGGGGGCATTGCCGATGTTGTTGAAGAACAGGCATGCCGTGCCAGAGGGAAAGACGAGTGTGGGGACGCCGCATCCGCGCATCTGGTCGAGCACGTTGGAGACGGTGCCGTCGCCACCCGAGACCACCACGCGATCGAACTCGCGCACGTCTGCCACGGCGTCTTCGGGCTCCATACCGTCGCCGATAAAGCGCATCACGACCTCGTCGCCGCCCTGCGAGAGGGCGTGCGTGAATGCGAAGATTTCATCTGAGCTGGGGCCCGATGCCGGGTTGTGGATGATAAGGCAGCGCATACTTACGTTCCCGTTCTGTGACTAACCGAGTATAGTTGTAAGGCAATGCCGATATCCTACCCGTGTTTTTCGGGCCTAACCTTATTCGATGGGTTGATATGTACATTTCCACACATCAGGCTCTACTCGACTTTTGCCAGCGCGCCCGCGAGTTCGACGCGATTGCCGTCGATACCGAGTTTTTGCGCGAGCGCACGTTCCATCCGCGTCTGTGCCTGGTCCAGATTGCCACCCCTGCCGAGAGCGTCGCGGTCGATCCCCTGGTGATCGACGATCTGTCGCCGCTCGCCGAGCTTATGGCCGACGAGGGCGTGGTCAAGGTATTTCACGCTTGCTCGCAGGACATGGAAGTTATGCTCCATACCGTGGGAGCGCTGCCGCGACCTATCTTTGACACGCAGGTTGCCGCCGCCTTTTTGGGTGAGCGCCAGCAGATTTCGTATGGCGCTCTGGTGCAGGCGTTCTGCGGCGTGTCGCTGCCTAAGACCGAGTCGCTTACTGACTGGTCGCGTCGCCCGCTTACCGACAAGCAGATTGAGTATGCGATCGATGACGTCAAGTATCTGATCGTCGCCTATACCGAGATGATGAGCCGCCTGCGCGAGCTGGGTCGTGTGGATTGGGTGCTCGACGAGCTGCGTCCGCTGGCCGACGAGTCTCATTACCGCGCCGACCGCCACGAGGCATTCCGCAAGGTCAAGCGCATCAATTCGTGTAGCCGTCATCAGCTGGGCATCGCACGCGAGCTTGCTGCCTGGCGTGAGGACCGCGCCGAGCGTCGCAACATTCCGCGCAAGTGGGTCATGTCCGACGACACGCTGCTGGCGCTCGTCAAGCGCAATCCCGTGCGCGTTGAGGAGTTCCGCAGCATCCGCGGCACCGACCAACTGGGGGAGCGCGATGTGGACGGCGCGCTTATGGCCATCAAACGCGGCGCGAGCTGCCCGCACGATCGTCTGCCGCTCATGGTGCGCGGGCACCGTCAGATCTCGCCGGAGCTGGAGAGCGTGACCGACCTGATGTATGCACTCATTCGCCTGGTCGCCGAGCGATCGGGCGTGGCGACCTCGGTCATTGCCTCGCGCGATGACCTGGCCGACTATATTGAGCATCCCGAGCAGAGCCCCCTGCGCGAAGGCTGGCGTTTTGAGCTCGTGGGCTCGCGCCTGGACGATTTGCTTTCGGGCAA
>CAKUCJ010000380.1 GCA_934643435.1 uncultured Collinsella sp. | reverse complement strand
GCCGTGCCTGCGGGAATCACGGGTTCCCAGGCGGCGTGCGCCTTGAGCGGGAGTCGCTTGCTGCCATCTGCCTCGGCCAGGACGTAGTCAAAGCGCTGTGCCAGCTCGTCGACCGGCTCGGCGGGGGATGAGAGCTTGCCTGTCTCCGGGTCCAAAACGCCTGCCTGGCAGATACTTCCGCGGACAAGCCCCGCGCATGCCTCGCAGGTGCAGCCGGGAACATGCGGGGTCCCCGGCTTCCAAGGCGCGGCGTCCAGGCGACGGCTCGACCCGTCCCACGGCACGCCGGCGACGGGAAACATGTGCGTGGTGGTGCAGAGAAGCACTCGACTGCCCGCGCGCATGAGCTCGAGCCCCAGCGTCTTCAGCAAGGTCGACTTGCCGCCACTGCCGATAATCGCGGTCATGCCCGGCTCGATCTTGAGCGCGGAGGCAAGGTTTCCGCCCATCGTTTCCATCTGTTCACCGCCGTATAATACTGTGATAAGAAATAATCATCAGAGTAGCGGTCGAACCGCTTTTACTCTGCTCAAACCGTAGCACAGGGAGGTGCCCCGGAAATGCTCGTTTATGTTCGCGGCGCCGGCGATATCGCCACGGGCGTCGCCGCCCGCTTGGTGCGCGCCGGCGTGTCTGTCGTCATGGCCGATATCGCGGTTCCCACATGCATCCGCCGCACGATCAGTTTTTGCGAGGCCATTCGCTTGGGCGAGGTCGAGGTCGAGGGCATTCGTGCTCGCTTGGCTCAGACGCCAGCCGGGGCTCTCGAGATTACCCAGGCGGGGGATGTTGCCGTCGTGGTGGACCCCCAGGCCAAAATGCTCGACGAGCTTAAGCCGGCCGCCGTGGTCGATGCGATCTTGGCCAAGCGCAACCTGGGCACCACGCGCGACATGGCGCCTGCCGTCATCGCCGTGGGGCCGGGCTTTACCGCGCCGGTCGATTGCGATGCCGTGGTCGAGACCATGCGCGGGCATTTCCTCGGCCGCGTCATCACCCAGGGCTCGCCCCAGCCCAACACGGGCGTGCCGGGCATTATCGCCGGCTATGGCAGGGAGCGCGTTATCCACAGTCCCGCCGCCGGCGTGTTTCGATCCGACCGCGCAATCGGCGACATCGTGAGCGCCGGAGACGTGATTGGCTACGCGGGCGATACGCCCATGTGCACGCAGATCGATGGCTGCTTGCGCGGGCTTTTGGCAAACGGCGTGCAGGTGACTGACGGCTTTAAGTGCGCAGATGTCGACCCGCGCGGCGATGCCAGCTATATCAACTATATTTCGGACAAGGCGACGTCGGTCGGCGGCGGCGTGCTCGAGGCACTCGCTATGCTCACCGATGTCTTTAGAGGATAGAAGGCGGCAATGGAAAAGCTCGATGTTGTGAATGCGGCACTTACCGCCCTGCGTGCTGGCGAGTCGTGTGAGCTCGTGGTCGTGGCCGGTACGGCGGGGTCGTCGCCGCGCGGCGTGGGCGCGTGGATGACTGTCTTTGATGATGGCGGCCAGGCAGGCACCATCGGCGGTGGCAAGATTGAGCTCTTTGCGCTGGATGAGGCGCGCGAGCTCCTGAGCGCGGGTCGCTCGCGCCTGGTCCGCTACACCATGGGCGGCGAGAATTCCGATACCGGCATGATCTGCGGCGGAGCCATCTGCCTGTGCTACCTGTATCTGGACGCGACCCATGCGCCGTTACTCCAGGAGATTGCCGACGTCTTGGCTTATCGGCGCATTGGCGACTTTGTCATCGACTTTGAGCCGTTTATCGCGAGTGCGCTCGAGGGCGATGTGGCTGAGTACCATGGCGAGGAATCGCGCCGCACCATTGCGGGCTGCCCCGGGCTTTCGCTGGTGGAGGAGGGGAGTAAGGT
>CAKUCJ010000379.1 GCA_934643435.1 uncultured Collinsella sp. | reverse complement strand
CAGGATGCCTTGGCCGCCGCCATCGCGGGCAACGCCTATGCCGCGCCGACGGAGCTGCCGGCCGGTGCCGTGCATGCTGACGAGATTGAGCGCACCTACGGCCCGCTCACCTGCAAGGCACTGCCCGCCCTCATGGAGTGGCTGGCCCTGCGCTCCGATCTGGACTCCCTTGCCGGCGAGACGCATGCCATCACCATGATGACCATTCACTCCGCCAAGGGTCTGGAGTTCCCGGCGGTCTTCGTGGCCGGCATGGAGGAGGGCATCTTCCCGCACGTACACGATTTTGGCGGCGGCGATGATCCGGGCAAGCTCGAGGAAGAGCGTCGCTTGGCCTACGTCGCCATCACGCGCGCCCGCAAGCGCCTGTTCCTGACATATGCGGCCACGCGCCGCACCTACGGCTCGACCTCGGCCAACCCGCGCTCGCGCTTCCTCAACGAGATTCCGTTTGAGGACATCGAGTTTAGCGGTATCGGCTCTGCCGGTTTTGAGGGTACGGGCTGGGAGAAGCGCGGCGACCGTCACGGCACCTTTGGCTCGGGCATGGGCTCGGATATGTACGGCGGCAAGGTGTTTGGCTCGCGCACGCGCTCGACCGGCGGTTCCGGTTCGCGTGGTGGATCGAGCTTCGACGATTTCTTTGGTGGCAGTAGCTATGGCACCGAGCGTCATCGCAGGGTTTCGCCCGACGCCGGCCGCGTCGCCTCGACCTTTGGCTCGGGTGCGCCGCGCGCCAAGAAGCCGTCGTCCAAGGTGTCGCCGACGGTGGAGCGCAAGGTCGACCGCGCGAGCGCATCGCAGGACTTTGCCGCGGGCGATACCGTGAGCCACAAGACCTTTGGCACGGGTACCGTGATCTCGGTCGTCGGAGACATGATCGAGGTCCAATTCGAGAAGACCGGCCAGACCAAAAAGCTGATGAAGGGCTTTGCGCCGATCGTTAAACTGTCGTAGTCCCAGCGGACCCGGACAGGCGCCAAGGACAACGTTGCTTGCGAACATCGCCCTGCTCGATCGCTTTTTTGTCTGGAAAACCGGGTGGGCTGATAGATAAATAGATGTGAGTAGGGGCTCCCCCGTCGATGAACGGGGGAGCCCCTTGTTGCGTTTTGGGTTGTTGTTGCGGTCTAGAGGTGCGAGATGATCAGCTCCATGGTGCCTTCGAGCTCAATCTTGTCCACGGTGCTCGGTGCCAGCAGGTGGCTGCCTTTGTGGACGGGGTCGCCGCAGACGGTGCCTTCGCCGTCGATGATCGACAGGCACATGAAGGGCCAGCGCTGTTCCAGGGTCTTGCTGCCGTCGACGCGCACGCGATCGACGGTGTAGCAGGGGTTGGACTCGAGCTCGGTCACGCCATCGACCTCGGGTGCGGTCACGGTGCCGTCGGTCGGGGCCTGAACATCAAAGTCGATGCAGTCCAGGCTCTGCTCAATGTGCAGCGGACGCAGTTTGCCGTCGGTGCCGGGGCGATCGTAGTCGTACAGACGATACGTCACATCGCTCGACTGCTGCGTCTCCAGAATCAGCGTGCCGGTCTTGATGGCATGCACGGTGCCGGAGTCGATCTGGAAAAAGTCGCCCTTGTGGATCGGTAAGACGTTGAGCATGTCGTCCCAACGACCCTCTTTGATCATCTGCGCTGCCTCGGCTCGGTCATGTGCACGCTGGCCGACGATGATTGTGGCGCCGGGCTCGCAATCCAGCACATACCAGCACTCGGTTTTGCCCAGGCTGCCGTTCTCGTGCTCGGCGGCGTACTCGTCGTTGGGATGTATCTGGATCGACAGGTCGTCTTTGGCGTCCAGGATCTTAATGAGCAGCGGGAACTCCTTGCCCTCGCAGTTGCCAAAGAGCTCGCGGTGCTCGGCCCA
>CAKUCJ010000378.1 GCA_934643435.1 uncultured Collinsella sp. | reverse complement strand
TGGTCCTCGCTGTCGGGCAGAAGGCCAAACAAGTACGGATTCATGACCTGTTGGCCGTATGTGCGATTTGATACGGGTATGTTTGTCGATAGGGCTGGCCCGTCATAGTCTTGATCGTAGACAAAGCTGATAAGACCGTTGTCATCTTGCGCGAGCGTTCCCGCGGGTACGCCGCAAATAATAGTCCGAAGCGTTTTACTGGCCATTAGCTACCTCCCTTTGGGCCTGGTTTGGTCAGATGTGTTTGCGGCAATCAAGACTCCGAGATTGGACATGGCGAAATCGGCGAAGGCCTTGTCGTAGAGATCGGACGTAAAGGGGGTGTCTGGAAGAGCTGGAATGGTCGCGCTGCGTCGGTTGCGATGATGTAGACGTTGAGCTCGATGGCGCCTGGGGGTGCTGCAAGGTTGCAAATCGGCGTGCGGGGCGTCGACTGGTTGCCCATGTTTCGTGTCGTCGATATTCCCTTGAGCAGCGAGCGCCAGTCCGAGCGCGCTAAAAATCGCCAACAGCTTGTCGAGCCGAATGCCCGTGGCATCTCCTAGCTCGAGCGATGCTAGCAGACGCTCCGAAACACCTGCTGTTTTAGCGAGAGCGGCACGGGTGATCCCCTGCGCCTCGCGCGCCTGGCGCACGTAGATTCCGGCTTGGCGCGGTGTTGTGATGGGAAGAGTATCCATGGCGATATCCTAACGTGCAGACTTTTGCATAGTAGTATGACATGCAAAAGTCTGCACGAAAAGGCCTCATGCAATACTCTGCATGAGGCCTTGCCCAAACGTTTGGTTTTGAAGGGTGTCTTACAACATCAAAATCCCCAAGTGTTCCAGCAGAATCTTGAGGCCGATGAGGATGAGCACGACGCCGCCCACGATGGTGGCGGGTTTTTCGTAGCGCGCGCCGAAGGTGTGGCCGATCGCCACACCGGCGACGGAGAAGATAAAGGTTGTGACGCCGATGAGCGACACGGCGGGGACGATATCGACCGAGAGCGCGGCAAACGAGATGCCCACGGCCAGAGCGTCGATGGAAGTGGCGATGGCCAGGATCAGATATTCGCCCAGGTCGATCTTCTCGGCGTCCTTGCCGTCGCCTTCGTCCTCGTCTTCCGTAAAGGCCTCCCACAGCATCTTGCCGCCGATGAAGGCCAGCAGGATAAAGGCGATCCAGTGGTCGATGGGACCGATGATTCCCAGGAACTGGCTGCCGAGTGCCCAGCCGATAACGGGCATGCCGGCCTGGAAGCCGCCAAAGAACAGGCCGAGCACCACGGCGACCTTAAGGTTGATTTTCTTCATGCCGAGGCCCTTGCAGATGGATACGGCAAAGGCGTCCATCGAAAGGCCGATGGCGAGCAATACGAGCTCGGCGAGTCCCATAGTCTGGCTCCCTTTCTGCGGGCTAACCCGCGTGTACCTCTAGTGGGGGAGCAACAAAAAAGACCCGTGGCGTACGCGTTGCGCGCACAGCCACGAGTCTCGTTCATTAAGGCAAGCCAGACCGTTTCGGTCAGTATGTTGACTTGCCGCGCCACCGGAGGCGAAACCGGTCACGCGACTACTCCCTCATTTATGTGAATCCCGATGCTACCACAAGACCAGTCTATTTTGGAACGGGGCCCTCAGCTGTGTTCGCTCATTCTGTAAGCATCGGATTTCGCGAGCGCCGTGGGGTCAAACCGTGAGAAACTTATTGACGTTTATGGAGCGTATACGATGGGAGCGATGCCTTGGATAAGAACGAGCTGCAAAAGCGTATGGAACAGGCCATTCGCCTGACGGCACCTGGCCAGCCGATCCGCACCGCCCTCGACATGATCATCGCCGGTCACCTGGGCGCCCTTATCTGCGTCGGCGACACCGAAAACGTGCTCGC
>CAKUCJ010000377.1 GCA_934643435.1 uncultured Collinsella sp. | reverse complement strand
AGCTGAGGCAGCGTGAGTAGACTGCCGTCCTTGCCCTCGCGATGGATATGCGAGGCGGCCCCGGCGTAGCGTGAGCCGCGGCATGCGGGACAGACGATCTCGACATCGGGCAAAAACTGCACGTCGAGCGATATGGAGCCGGTGCCATCGCACGTGGGGCAGCGCAAGGCGCCAGTGTTGTAGCTAAAGGCGCCCGCTTTGTAGCCGGCTGCCTTAGCCTCGGACGTGCGGGCGAAGGTGCGGCGCAGCTCGTCATGGATATCGGCATAGGTCGCCACCGTCGAGCGCACGTTGGCACCGATGGGCGTGGCGTCGATCAGGTTGGCACGCGCAATGCCCTCGGCATCGACCCACCGCACATGACCTGGCAGGCGCTCGCCCGCAGCCTGCGCCTTGAGTGCAGGAATGAGCGTCTCGAGCACCAGCGTCGTCTTACCCGATCCCGAAACGCCCGTCACCGCGACAAGGCGACCGCGCGGGATATCGACTTCGAGTGGCTTAACGGTGTGAATGGCTTCGGTCGCCATGCGAATATGGCCCTGGTCGAACATCTCGTCGTCGGTCACCTGCGGACGCAAACGCTTGGGGTCCGCACGCAAGAACGGCGCGATACGGCTGCTCTGCGATTGCTCGACCTCATCCACCGTGCCGGCGGCAATCACGTTGCCGCCGTCTGCTCCAGCAACAGGCCCCATCTCGACCAGATAGTCGGCTTCTACCAGCACGCGCGTATCGTGGTCGACAACCACCACGGTGTTGCCGTCGGCAACCAGGTCGCGCATCACGCCCACCAGGCCGTCGACATTTGCCGGATGCAAACCGATCGAAGGCTCGTCCAACACGTAGAGCACGCCCGTCGAGCGATTTCGCACCACGCGGGCAAGCTGCACGCGCTGACGCTCGCCCGTAGAGAGCGTGGCGCCGGCGCGATCAAGCGAAAGATAGTCAAGCCCCAGGTCGACCAGACGACGAGCCGCACTCAAAAACGAATCGCAAATATCCGTCGCCATGGGGCGCATCTCGGCCGGCAGCGTTGCGGGTACCCCGCGCACCCACTCAATCGCCTCACCCAGCGTCATGGACGCCGCCTGCGCCAAGTTGATACCGCGCACCTGGGGCTGACGCGCCGCCTCGGAAAGCCGCGTACCACCGCAATCGCGGCACGGTCCCTCGCGCAAAAAGCGCGCAACGCGCTTAAGCCCCTTGTCGTCCTTAACCTTGGCGAGCGCATTCTCAACGGTATAGACGGCGTTGTAATAGGTAAAGTCGAGCGGCGTGGCACCTTCGCCGTTTTTGGGAACGTAGAGAATGTGTTTCTTAACCGCCGGACCGTGAAACACGATATCGCGCTCATGCGCTGTGAGCTGGTTAAACGGCACATCGGTGCGCACGCCCATCTCGCCGGCAACCTGCTTCATCAGGTCCCACATGAGCGTGCCCCACGGAAGCACCGCGCCCTCGTTGATGGTCTTCGACTCGTCGGGCACCAGGCTCGCCTCGTCCACCTCGCGCATAACGCCGGTTCCGCCACAGGTCGGACATGCACCGCCGCTGTTAAAGGCAAGATCCTCGGCACTCGGCGCGTAGAACTCGCGGCCGCATGACGGACACGTGAGCGACAGACCCGCCGCTACGTTGAGGCTTGGCTCCACACGCGCCCCGCAATGCGGGCACACGTGATGGGCGCAACGGCTAAAGAGCAGGCGCAGGCTATTGTTGAGCTCGGTCATAGTGCCAAAGGTCGAGCGCACGCCCGGCACGCTCGGACGTTGATGCAATGCGAGCGCCGCCGGCACGTGCAGGACCTCGTCTACCTGAGCATGTTCGGCCTGCGTTAAGCGACGGCGGGTATAGGTGCTGAGCGCCTCCAGGTAACGGC
>CAKUCJ010000376.1 GCA_934643435.1 uncultured Collinsella sp. | reverse complement strand
TACGGCCTCGTCCGCTTTGCCGTGCCCATGCTGGGCGAGTACATCCGCGATCGCGTTCTATGGCACGAGTGATGTGACAAAGGGACAGTCCCTTTGTCACATCGATAGATGAGAGGTCAAAACATGGTGATCCATACTGAGCGTTTGACGCTTCGTCCGTGGCGCGAGACGGATGCGGCGAGCCTGTTTACGTACGCAAGCGACCCGGACGTGGGGCCGGCTGCGGGCTGGCCGCCCCATCGAAGCATTGATGAAAGCAGGGAGATCATTCGGACGGTCTTTTCCGCGCCCCATACCTTTGCCGTTTGTCTGGCTGGGACAGACGAGTCTGTGGGCAGCATTGGACTCATGCCGCCTCGCTGCGAGTCGAACGGTCAAAGGGCTGGACTCGAGTTCGAGGTGGGGTATTGGATCGCCAAGCCGTACTGGGGTCGAGGCTTTGCTCCCGAAGCGGTGCGAGCTATACAGCGCTATGCGTTCGAAACGCTTGGCTGCAAGGCGCTTTGGTGCGGATACTACGAGGGCAACAATAAGTCGTTGCGCGTGCAGCAAAAATGTGGGTTTGCGCCCCATCACGTTGAACGCGACGTGCCCTGCGAGCTTATGGACGATGTACGTACCGAGTACTTTACGTATTTGACCCGCGAAGACTGGTGCGGGCGGGCAGAAGGGGAGCGATGACGGTGTCGCAACAACCAAGTGCTATCGAAGTGCGCGGCGCGCGTGTCCATAACCTTAAGGACATCGATATCGATATTCCGCTGGGAAAGCTGGTGGGTATTGCCGGCGTGTCGGGATCGGGTAAGAGCTCGCTGGCGCTGGGGGTTCTTTATGCCGAGGGCTCGCGCCGTTACCTGGAGGCGCTCAGCACCTATACCCGCCGTCGCCTAACGCAGGCAGAACATGCCCAGGTGGACGAGGTGCTGCACGTGCCGGCGGCGCTCGCATTGCACCAGCGCCCGAGCGTGCCGGGCGTGCGCTCCACTTTTGGCACCATGACCGAGCTTAACAACAGCCTGCGCCTGCTCTTTAGCCGCTGCGCCCATCACGTGTGTCCGCACTGCGGAGTGCGCGTGGAGCCGAGCCTCAATGTGGCGGCCGGTCTGTCACTTGTGTGTCCGTCATGCGGCCGCGAGTTCTACGCGCCGAGTGCCGAGGATCTTGCCTTTAACAGCGGCGGTGCGTGCCCGACCTGCGGCGGCACCGGCGTTATGCGCGAGGTGGACGAGGCGAGCCTAGTGCCCGACGAGTCGAAGACCATCAACGAAGGCGCGGTGCTTCCTTGGGGCACGCTCATGTGGGACCTGATGAAGCAGGTGGCCGGCGAGATGGGCGTGCGCACCAACGTGCCGTTTAACAAGCTCACGGCACATGAGCGCGATATCGTGTTTCATGGCCCTGCCGTCAAGAAGCATATCCTCTACGTGCCCAAAAACGGCGAGGGCGCCACACCGCTCGACTTTACCTACTACAACGCCGTCTATACCGTCGAGAATGCGCTCGCCAAGGTCAAGGACGATAAGGGGCTCAAACGCGTTGCGCGCTTTTTGCGCGAGGGGCCATGCCGCGACTGTGGTGGCACGCGGCTTTCCGAGGCGGCGCGTCAGCCGCAGGTGCGCGGTATCAATTTGGCGCAGGCTGCAGCTATGACGCTGGGCGAGGCGATCGAATGGGTGCGTGGCGTGCCCGCGTCGTTGCCGGGCGAGATGCAGCCCATGGCAGCGGACATCTGTGATTCGTTCTTGAGCACGGCTCGCCGTCTGGTCGACTTGGGCCTCGATTACCTTTCGCTCGATCGCGCCGGCGCCACACTCTCTACGGGCGAGCGTCAGCGCGTGCAGCTTGCCCGCGTGGTGCGAAATCGCTCGACGGGCGTGCTC
>CAKUCJ010000375.1 GCA_934643435.1 uncultured Collinsella sp. | reverse complement strand
GAACTAGGGAAATGAAAGGCAAGCTGCATGACCCTTCTCGAACTGTTCCAGCTGCTTAAAAAGCACCTCAAGCTGGTCATCGCCCTTCCGGTGGTTTGTGCGATCGCCATGGGCGTCGTGTCCTTCACCATGATGGACAACACCTACACCGCCACGACGAGCATGTACATTCTCGCCAAGACCGATGGCGGCCAGACGAGCTACTACAACGATCTGTCGGCGAGCCAGATGCTCTCCAACGATATCGCCACGCTGCTCGATAGCGACAGCGTCAAGAGCGGCGCTGCCAAGGAGCTGGGCCTTTCCAACCTGAACGACTATAAGGTGAGCGTTACGAGCGAGACAACGACCCGTGTTATCTCGCTGTCTGTGACCGGTGCCAGCCCCGATGGCGCTGCTGCTGTCGCCAACGCCATGGCCAACTCGGTCTCCACCGTTGCCCAGGATGTTGACGCCGCCCAGGCCGTCAACGTCATCGACAAGGCAAAGGTTCCCACCCAGCCTAGCGGCCCCAACCGCAAGCTCTATATCGCGGTCGCCGCTCTGGCCGGCCTGTTTGTCGCCGTTGCGATCGTTGTGCTGCTCGACATGCTCAACACGCGTGTCCGTTCCGTCGATGATGCCGTCGAGCTGCTCGGCGTGCCCGTTATCGGCCGTTTCCCCGTTGTGAAGGGCGGTAAGTAATCCATGGCCCGTAAGAAGAAATCCGGCGATACCCTCGCCTTTAACAACGCAGCCAAGACGCTGCTCGCCAACATTCGCTTTGCGAGTGTCGATACTCCCATCAAGTCCATTACGGTGACCTCCTCCATTCCCAACGAGGGCAAGTCCACCATCGCGCTCAACCTGGCTCAGGCTATTGCGACCAGTGGCAAGAGCGTTCTGCTCGTCGAGTGCGATATGCGCCACCGTACGCTTGCCAACCTGCTGGGCATTCGCCATGCCGGTGGCCTGTACGCCGTGCTTTCCGATCAGATGCCGATCGACGAGGCCGTCATCGACACCGGTCAGCCCAACCTCTTCTTCCTCGATGCCGAGCCGCGCATTCCCAATCCGGCCGACATCATCGCTTCGCGCCGCTTTGCCAAGCTTGTCGCCGCGCTGGAGGAAAAGTACCAGTACGTCATCTTTGATACGCCGCCCGTGGGCACGTTCGTCGACGCTGCCGAGGTCGCCGCAATTACCGACGGCACCATCTATGTCGTCCGCCAGGACTTTGCCAAGCGCAACGAGATTCTTGCCGCCTTCGACCAGCTCAATAAGGCCGAGGTCAACGTGATCGGTACGGTCATGAACTGCTGCGAGACGTCGAGCCACGATTATTACTACTCGTACTATGGCGGGGATAAGGGGCAGAACAATGCTGCAGTCGGAGTTGATCCTGCTGTTGGCGGCGCCGCTGCATCGGGCACCCCTGCGAAGGCGAAGCGCTTTAAGAAATAAGCAAGGACGCAGATAAGAGGGCGATATGAGAGACATCCACTGCCATATCCTGCCCGGTGTTGACGACGGCGCGGCGAACCTCGAGCAAAGCTTGGCGATGCTTGAGGCGGCCCGCGCCGTCGGCGTTACGCACATGGTGTGCACGCCGCACTGCCGGGACCCGTATTTTGACTTCGAAAAAATGTGGGAGGCCTATCGACTGCTTTGCGCGCATGCGGGCGATATGCATTTGCAGATGGGCTTTGAGGTCAATCATGCCAAGCTCATGGATCTGGGTATCGAATGGGCCGATCGCCTGCATTTTGATGGCTCAAACGAGTTTTTGCTTGAGCTCTCGACGCGCGCCGATTCGTATGACTTTGAGGAATACGAGAACACGATCTACGACTTGCAGTGTCGCGGTTACCAGGTGATTATTGCCCATCCCGAGCGTTATCGTGC
>CAKUCJ010000374.1 GCA_934643435.1 uncultured Collinsella sp. | reverse complement strand
AAGTAGAAGGGCACGAGCTGCTTGGTGAGCACCAGGCGGCCGAGCATGGCGAAGCCCATGGCCGGCAGGATGTTGGCCGCGACGCCGCAACCATCAATGATGAAGGGCGGGATAAAGTCGAGCAGACCTTGAATAGCATCGGAACCCAGATAGAAAGCGCCGGCGCACAGCAGGAAATACTCCACGCAGCCCCAAAGGCCAATACCCCAGTGCACCGCGTAGATGCCCTTGAGGTTTCCCTTGAGGGCAAATTTGTCGGCCATGTCCACAAAAACGGGGAAGAGCGCGTTGGTGATATTGCCGATGGTCAGCGAAAGCACGGCGATAGGCATGGCCAGTGCAATTGCGGTCTCGGTACCTTGACCCAGCTGGATCGCGAAGGCGCAGGCGAGCACGCCGCCGACTGTCTCGTTAGGCGGCACATAGGCGCCGATGGAGATCGAGCCCATGAACAGCAGCTCCAGGCTCGCGCCTACGGCAAGGCCGGTCTGCAGGTCCCCCAGCACCAGGCCCACGAGCGGGCACAGGCAAATGGGGCGGAACGCATAGAGGGTGCCGAGCTGGTAGTCGAGACAGCCAAAAGCTCCGACTAAGCCGACGAGGATTGCTTGGGTAAGCATGGTTCCTCCAAAATAGGAAATCTCGAGTCATAGCCAGTCCCCGTCGCGCGCTGTTGATATCAATCCGGGAACTTGACCACACGGCCCGAAGCGTACCTGGTGTGCTGCTAACACCCATGCCAGGCACAAATGATTTGATACCAATTATAGGTATGCAGGTTTGCCTTATTTAATACCACTCGCCCAGCGGGGTGTTTTTACCCGTAAACGGCAGGTATTGCCCCTCAGGCGCAATCCCTGTTGCGACGATGAACGAGCGCAACGAGAAAACCGTCGCCAAAGGCATCGGAAACCAGGTTGGCAACGATGACCGAGACGATGATCGCCGCACCCAAAAACTCGTTCCAGCTAAAGACCTCGCCAAACAAAAGTGCCGACCAGCAGGGCGCGAGCACCACTTCGCTCATGCAGACCAGGTTGGCCGCAAACGCATTGGTACGCGCGATCCCCTTAGCATACAAAACGCTCGCCAAGCCACTGCAAAACAAACCGTGAACCACCATAAGGCCCCACTCAAAGGGCTTGACCGCACCAAGGCTGCCCGCGAAATAGAAAATCGGCAACATCGAGATCCCGCACGATATAAGCGACGACACCATCGGCGAAGCATCGGGGCGCGCATTCAAGAAGAAGCACAGCCCGAAGGTGGCGCCCGAAATGACCGCAAGCAAGTTACCGAGCATGCCCTGGGCACTCAAATCGCCCAAAAAGAAGAGCCCCATGCCCGCAAAGGCAGCCACCACGGAGACGATTTTTGCCGTCGAGGGCAGCGTGCGCGATGCAAGCGACTGGTACACGATGACGAATATCATCGAGGTGTACTGTAAAACAATCGCATTGCCAACCGATGTGAGCTGGTTGGCAAAGTTAAACGTGGTGCCCGTCACAAAATTGCAGACGGCGACGAGAACTATCAGGCGGCTGATGCGCAGCTTTGGCTTGCCCACGAGCAAGATGAAGAGCGCCATAAATATCGACGTGACGGTGCCGATCAAAAGGGCCGATTGCGAGTTAGCGTGAACGAGGATGCCGATAAAGCTCCACAGGAGCGCCGTGCCAAATAGGTACATCGCACCGCTCACGCCATTGTCGGGTGGATTGTCAGATCGATTCACGAAGCACCTCCTCGTAATAAAAAACGGCGACCGCAGCGGGTCGCCGTTTCCCTTGGGGGCAGATAGATATGGCCGAGCTTACGCCAGCACGCCGAAGAACGCGCCGACGATGCCCACGACCATGGTGGCCACGATCAGCACCATGGGGTTGATCT
>CAKUCJ010000373.1 GCA_934643435.1 uncultured Collinsella sp. | reverse complement strand
CGCGAGCGCTCGGTTTCCGACATCGCCCTGCGCGACCCCAACGTGTCGCGCCGTCACGCCCAGCTCACCTTTACCGGCTCGGATTGGTCGATCGAGGACCTCAACTCCACCAACGGCACGCTCGTCAACAACCGCCGTATCACGCGCTGCCCGCTGCGCAACGGCGACCTGCTGACGTTTGGCCTGAGCACTTTCGAATTTAGGGGATAGTCGCTTATGAACATCGATATCGTCCTGTTTGCAGGCCGCATCGTCCTGGTCGTCCTGCTCTATATCTTCCTGTTTGCCGTCATGAAGACCGGCGTGGGCCTCGTTCGCGGTCAGCGCCGCGACTCGGCCATCTGGACGATCGATGTGGACAAGGGCCCGCGCGGCATCCGTGGCATCCACGTGGACATGCTCGGCCCCGTCATCGTCGGCCGCTCGCCGTCGTCGGACATCTGCATCAACGAACCGTTTGTCTCGGCCTCGCATGCGCGTTTTTCGCTGCAGGGCCCCGCACTTATTATCGAGGACCTCAACTCGCTTAACGGCACGCTCGTCAACGGCCGCCAGCTGGTGGAGCCCGCAACGCTGCGCGAGGGCGACGAAGTCCAGATTGGCGACGTGGTCATGAAGGTGAACCGTCGATGATCGACGAGGAGAACAAGTCCGCAACCATGCCCGAGGCGCCGGCTGCCCCCGCGCCCGTGCCGGCTCATGCCGCCCCGGCGGGCCCTGCGCCCGTGGAGCCCGAGGACACCGTGTTCTCCCTGCCTCTTTCGCATGTAACACAAGAGTATCCGACGCTCGTCGATGATGAGGGCACCGAGGACAACGCCGACAGCAGCAACGCCCCCATTGGCGCGCACGCTGCTGCCGAGCAGCCCGCGGCACCTGAGTCAACGCCCGCGCCGGCTCACTTTGCCGAGCCCGTCGCCGAAGCGATCAACGAGAGTGCTGCCGTGTTTACGGCTCCCGAGCCCGCGGCACCGGTGTTCCCCATAGCTCCGGCGGCCGAGTCGGCACCCGAGCCCGAGCCCGCGCCTGCACCCGCATCCGCACCGGCACCCGTAGCGGCGCCCTCCCCCGAGAACGCACTGGCGCCCGAGACCATGCAGCCTGCGGCCGAGGACATGCCCGCCGCAACGACGGAGGATGTCTCCCAGCTCCACAGCACGCCCGCGCCCGCGCACTTCGCGGCCCCCGAGCCCACAACCGTCGCTCCGCAAGACGACGAGCCCGCCGACCGTACAGCCGAAGAGGCTGCCGCGCCCGCCGTCACCGACCCGGACGACGATGCCGCCACCGTCTCGCCCGGCGATACAGCTGAGATTGACGTTGCCGCCGTGGAGGCCAAGCTCAAAGACCCTGGCTCGACCATGAGTTTTGAGCCGCTGACCGACGAGCGCATTGAGACCGACTCGACCTACGATGCCGGCACCACCACGCAGCTCATGTGGGGCGCCCGCTCCGATGTCGGCTGCGTGCGTCCGCATAACGAGGACTCCTATCTGGTGCAGTCGCCGCTCTTTTGCGTGTGCGACGGCATGGGCGGACACGCCGCCGGCGAGGTGGCATCCTCCATCGCCGTCGAGACCATCGCCAAGACGGCGCCGCAGTCCGCGGACGCCGCGCGACTGGCCGCAGCCGTCGAGGCAGCCAACGCCGCCGTGATCGAGGCCGCGCTCAACGGCCTGGGCAAACCCGGCATGGGTTGCACGGCAACCTGCGCCTACATCGAAAACGATACGCTCGCCATCGCCCACGTGGGCGACTCGCGCGCCTACCTGCTCCACGAGGGCACGCTCATCCGCGTGACCCGCGACCACTCCTATGTGGAGGAGCTCGTGGACGCCGGCGAGATTACGGCCGACGAGGCCCGCGTCCACCCCAACCGCTCGGTCATCACCCG
>CAKUCJ010000372.1 GCA_934643435.1 uncultured Collinsella sp. | reverse complement strand
GGCGACGACCTTGATCTCGGGGTTCTGCTCCTTGAGGAACTCACCCACGCCGGTGACGGTGCCGCCGGTGCCCACGCCGGCGACGAAGATGTCGACCTTGCCGTCGGTGTCGTCCCAGATCTCGGGGCCGGTCGTGGCCTTGTGGATGGCGGGGTTCGCGGGGTTCACAAACTGGCCGGCGATGATGCTGTTGGGGGTCTCCTTCTGCAGCTCCTCGGCCTTGGCGATGGCGCCCTTCATGCCCTTGGAGCCGTCGGTGAGCACGAGCTGCGCACCGTATGCCTGCATCAGCTTGCGGCGCTCGACGGACATGGTCTCGGGCATGGTGATGATCACCTTGTAGCCGCGGGCGGCAGCTACGGAGGCGATGCCGACGCCGGTGTTGCCGCTCGTGGGCTCGATGATGGTGTAGTCGCCGCCGCGCACGAGCTTGCCGGCCTTTTCGGCCTCGTCAATCATATTCTTGGCGACGCGGTCCTTAACGGAGCCGGCGGGGTTGAAGTACTCGAGCTTGACGAGTACGCGGGCCTTGAGGTCCTCGTCGGCTTCAAAGTGGGTGAGCTCCAGAAGCGGAGTGTGGCCGATAAGCTGATCGATGGACGTGTAAACCTTGCTCATGGTGAACCTCCAAAGTGTTCAAGTTGCTGGATACCGTGTGGTTTTACGGTGTGTCTAACAGTTAAACCTACAAACCTAATAGGTTGTTCGCTTAGCTGTTGGAAAGCATAGTAGACAGCAAAGCCTAGTAATGCAATAGGAAATAGGAGATTATTACGAGTTGATTAACCATCTTGACGGGAATGGGTATTTTCAAAACCAATTTTTCGGCTAGAATTTCTACGAATTAAAAGACCGAAAGGCAGCAATATACATGTTGGTTTCTACAAAGGGCAGGTACGCCCTGCGCGTTATGGTCGACCTGGCCGAGCACCAGGCGACCGGTCGCATCCCGCTCAAGGAGATTGCGGCGCGTCAGGGTATTTCGGAGAAGTACCTCGAGAACATTCTGGCGACGCTGGTGCGCGCCGATATGCTCTCGGGCATGCGCGGCAAGGGCGGCGGCTATGTGCTCACGCGACCGCCCGAGCAGTACACGGTGGGTGAGATCCTGCGCCTAACCGAGGGCAGCCTGGCGCCGGTTGCATGTTTGGACGGCGACTGCAAGGGCTGCTCGCGATCGGATGAGTGCCCCACGCTCGATGTGTGGAAGAACCTGGACAAGCTCATCAACGACTACCTCGATGGTGTGACGCTCGATCAGCTTGTCGCCCCCAACGAGGGCTACGATTACGTGATCTAGGGCTCTAACGAAATGTGATGGCGCGGGTCGACCTGTGGTGGGTTGGCCCGCGCTTTATGTCAATTGAGCTAATCGCCTGCGATGCTATCGAGGATACTGCGGGTAATGGATACCAGGATGCTGCCCATAAAGGCCGAACCAAAGCTGGCGATGGAGATGCCCGCACCCAGAATATTGACCGACAGGTAGCTGGCAAGCTCGAGCATAAAGCTGTTGACCACGAGCTGGAAGATACCCAGCGTGATAATGGTGAGCGGCAGTGAGATAACCGTGAGGAACGGTTTGACGAGCGAATCGACAATGTTGAGGAACAATCCCACGAAGGCAAAGCAAACCCAGGCGTCGGCAAGACCGAAGGGTTGAATGCCGGGGACGAGGAACGTGGCGATCGCGATGGCGATTGAGGTCAAAAGCCAGTTGAGCAAAAAGCGCATAGTGGGGATCCTTTCTTGCGCGGGATGTGGTGAAGGGTGCAAGGGGCCCTTGCCTTTGCAACATGGGTAGCTGCGCGGACATACGGCCTTTGTTTGGGCGCCCATTGTCTCAGATGTTCGTGGAGCTTGCGTGCGCATTTGGTTTCAAAACGGCGTTCGTCTTA
>CAKUCJ010000371.1 GCA_934643435.1 uncultured Collinsella sp. | reverse complement strand
TGGTCGAGCTTCTCAAACGGGAAGAACTGCGACTTGCCGCTCTTGCCCCATACCATCAGGCCGTCCTCGTTGGCGGCGACGCGGCGGTAGCGGCCGCCCATGGACTCGTCGGCTTCGACGGCATCGATATAGTCGCGGGCGAGCGTGTGGTGCAGGTTCTTGCTCCACCAGGCCAAAAAAGCGCCGAATACGATCAGGACGACGCCGAACTTGATCCAGTTGCCTCCGGCTACCAGCATGCCAACACCCAGCAGGGCGGCAATCGCGGCGGCGACGTACAGGGATCCGCGGCGTCTGGGCGAGGCGACTAGGCGGGCGAAGTCGGTGACGAGGTCGTTTTCGTACTGATACTCGTTGAGGTACAGAATGCCGTCATCGGCTGCGGCCTGCCTCTCGAGCGCGACCTCGACCTGGTCGGCTGCTTCGGAGGGAACGAGGTTGCTCTCTGCGTCTGCCATGCTCTTTGGACTCCTATCGCGGCGGGCTCGCCGTACGGGTTATTATGAATGCAGTATGCCGTGCGACCGCATGGCCGTCGCGGCAACAAGACTCAGTATACCCGGGGGAGCACCCATGGAATCGTTGTACCGAAAGTATCGCCCGCTCACCTTCGACTCCGTGGTGGGCCAGCAGCATATCGTCTCGACGCTCGAGCACGCCATCACCGAGGGGCGCCTGTCCCACGCTTACCTGTTCTGCGGTCCGCGCGGTACGGGCAAGACCACCATGGCGCGTATCCTGGGCAAGGCGCTGCTCTGCCGCAATGCCGAGGCTGCGCGCGCCGAGGGTGCGAGCGGTTGCATGCCCGACGGCACCTGCGAGGAGTGCGAGCTCATCGCCGAGGGCAACCACCCCGATGTCTACGAGCTCGATGCCGCTTCCCGCACCGGCGTGGACAACGTGCGCGAGGAGATCATCAACTCCGTCAACTTTGCCCCGGTGCGCGGCAAGTACAAGATCTATATCATCGACGAGGTCCACATGCTCACGACGGCGGCGTTCAACGCGCTGCTCAAGACGCTCGAGGAGCCGCCGGCGCACGTGATCTTTGTGCTGTGTACCACCGACCCGCAAAAGATTCTGGAGACCATCCTCTCGCGCTGCCAGCGCTTCGATTTCCATCGCATCGGTAACGAGGATATCGAGCATCGACTGGCCTACGTGTGCGAGCAGGAGGGCTTCGACTACGACGACGAGGCGCTGGCTATTGTGGCGCGCCATGCCAAGGGTGGCATGCGCGACGCGCTTTCCACGCTGGAGCAGCTGAGCGTTTTTGGCAACGGCGCCGTGCATGCGGACGATGCCCGCTCGCTTTTGGGCGAGGTCTCGGACCAGATTTTGGGCGAGTTTGCCCATGCTATTGCCGAGCGTGATATTGCCGAGCTCTATGGGCTCATCCGTGCGCAGGTCGAGGAAGGCAACGACCTGCTGGAGCTGACGCGCGATCTGGTGGCGCACGTGCGCGACGTGTACGTGGCCTGCGTTGCCGGCGCCCGCGCCGAGCTGTTTGAGGGCGGGGCCGAGCAGGCCGAGGCACTCGCTGCCGAGGCCGCTGCCTTTGGCGAGCATCCTGCCGACCGCCTGGCCCGTGTGCTGACGGTGCTCGACGATGCCGCGCTGGAGATGAGGGGCGCGAGTGACGTGCGCCTGGTGCTCGAGATCGCCTGCACCCGCCTGGCACGTCCCGAGGCCGACCTGACGATTGAGGCTTTGGCCGAGCGCGTGGCTCGCTTGGAGGCTATGGTCGCTAGCGGCGCCGTGCCGGCGAGCGTTGCCGCTGCTCAGGCTGCTGCGCCTGCCACATCTGCGCCCGCCACCGCCCAACAGCCGACGCTGATCTCGGGTGCCCGAGCTGCTGCTCCGGCGGCGACCGCTCCTGCCGCTACGTCCGCGCACCAGGGCGG
>CAKUCJ010000370.1 GCA_934643435.1 uncultured Collinsella sp. | reverse complement strand
ATCTGGACCCTCTCTGACGGAGTGAGCGGCACGGTGGGCCTCACTGCCAACTGGATTTCCAACGCGGTCTCGTTTTCGCTGTTCGCCCTCGCATGCCTCTTTTGGTTCCTTTATTCCGAGACCATGCAGGGTTCGCGGCTTTTGACCACGACCTCTAGGCTGGCACTTGTGACGTTGCCCACGGCGCTGGTGGTCGTACTGGCTTTTACCAGCTACTGGACACATGCCCTGTTCTACATCGATGCTCAGGGCGTGTATCGTCGCGGTGCACTTTATATGATTCAGCCTGTCGTTAGCTACTGCTACATCATCCATACGTCCCTGCATGCGTTTGTGCAGTCGCGACGGGTCGAAAGCCTGCAGAAAAAGGCGATCTATAGAACGCTGGCGTTTTTTGCTGTTCCCGCCATGATTGGTGGAATTGTTCAGGTCGCCTGGTCGATTCCCGGCCTGTGCGTTGGCATAGCCGCGAGTAATCTTTTGCTCTACCTTATCTATCAGGAACAGCTAATCTCGACCGACCCGCTCACGGGCCTTAACAACCGCAATCGTTTTGAGACATATATGCAGACGCTGTTTTCCGGCGCTGATCATGCCGAGGATACGTATCTGCTCATTATGGATGCCGACGGCTTTAAGCATATCAACGACCATTACGGGCACGTCGAAGGTGATCATGCCTTGGAAATCATCTCATCGGTGCTCAAGGAAGTTTGTTCGCCGTCCGGTGGCTTTATCGCGCGTTATGGTGGCGATGAGTTCGTGGTGGTGCAGAGGGATGCAACCGAGCAAGATATTGTCGACCTGAGTACTGCAATTAACGATGCACTTGCACAGGCCGAAGTGCCGTACCCGCTCTGTATGTCAATTGGGTACGCACGCTATGACAGCGGGGTTGAGACCTGGCGGGATTTACTGCGCACTGCCGATGCAGGGCTTTATCGTGTTAAGGCCGAAAAGAAAAAAGCGGGCGCGCGGATCCGCTAGAAAAAAGGGCGCACGACCGCATTGATGGTCGTGCGCCCCTTTTGCGTTGGTGGGATTAGTAACGGCCGTCGAAGATACGCCTCGTCTTTTTCTCGGAGCGGGGCAGCTCGCTAGGCTTTTTTGGGTTTGTTGACGATGATGATACCGCCGCAGACCAACAGCAGGGCAACGATAACGGTAACGGGGCTCGTGCCAGCGCCCTCGCCGAGCAGCAGCGCGCTCAGCAGCACGCCAAAAACCGGGTTCATAAACCCAAAGACCGAGACGCGGCTGACGGGGTTGACGGCAAGCAGGCGCGACCACAGCGAGTAGGCGACCGCGGAGATAAGCGCCATGTAGATGATGAGCGCGATGGCGGGGGCAATCGCCGTGGGGGAGAGCGCGCCACCCATCAAAAACCCGATGGCGGTGAGGACCAGGCCGCCGACCAAGAACTGCCACCCGGCAAGCAAGACGCCGTCGTGCTCGCGCGAGAAGATGCCGATCAGGCAGGTCGAAAGGGCACCCGCGACGGTGGAGGCCAGGATAAAGCCCTCGCCGTCGAGCGTAAAGCCAAAGGTGCCATCGGCGCCCGAAAGGTTAACGAGCGCAACACCGGCGAAGCCCAACACACAGCCGAGCACCTTGGCCGCATCGAGCTTTTCGGTGCGGAATGCCAGGGCGGCAAAGAGAATGGCTAGGAAGTTGGCGCTGGCCTCGATGATGGAGCTCGACATGGCGCTGGCGCGCGAGAGGCCCAGGTAGAAAAAGAAGTACTGCCCGATAGTCTGGAAGAGCGACAGCGTGAGGATAGGTTTGATGTCGCGCGCCTGCGGAACGAGCGGACGGCGCTGGGCCGCGCTCATGCCAACAATGACGAGCGCGCCGGCAAGGGTGAAGCGCAGGCCCGCGAAGAGCAGCTGCGAGGCGCTATCGTGTGC
>CAKUCJ010000369.1 GCA_934643435.1 uncultured Collinsella sp. | reverse complement strand
GAAATAGGGACTGTTTTGCGGTTTGGCCAGCAAAAACAGTCCCTATTTCACCGCAACTGCGTTAGGGACGTGGGTGTTGGGCGGCTGTTTTTGGGTCGGCTAGTCCTGGGCCTTGATGCTCGGTAGCAGGATCTGTGCGAGGTAGTCGGTCTCGAGCTTGGTCGCGGCGTCGGCCTTGCCGTCTTTGCCGACCAGCACGTTCTTGATCTGGCTGTAGGTGTAGCGGTTGCCGGTCGTCAGCTCGACAAGTTCGATGGCCGTGTCCATGGGGTAGGTCGACACGGGGTCCTGCGTGCGCCCGTTGATGGTCTGGGGCACCACATACGGATAGACGGGGCCGCTGGCGTAGACGGTGTAGCCGTTGCCCAGGTTTGCCGCACCCAAAACCGTATCGCCCTCATCGGGCGAAAAGCTCTCGCCGTCACGCACGGCGACAAGGGTCACAATCGGCGTATTGGTGTCGCCGGCAAGATAGATGCACAGCGTGCTGCCGTTTTGCCAGGTTGCGACCTTGCCGTACCACTCGACGGGAATATCGAGCTGATACAGATTTGTCGCCTTATGTCGAGCGTCGGCATCGCGGGCCGCCTGTGCCTTTTGCGCGCTCACAGCGTTGGCGGCGGCGTCGCGCCGTGCGGTTGCTGCCTGCTGGAGCACCTTGGCGGTGGCGGCGGAGCTCGCGCCACCTTCCTCGGCATACTTGGCGGCGGTATCGATCTGGTCGTCAGTCACCGTGTCGGCCGAAGGCACCTTGAGCTTAAAGGTGGCCTGGCCGCTCAGGTCCTGTCCGTCGCTCTTGATAGCGACCTGCGCCTTGGTGGTCGGGACGGTATAGATAGTGCCGTCGGCCGCGATGGGGGAGGCGGCGATGGAGAGCGTGTAATCGCCGGGCAGCAGCTTGATGCCGCGACCGTGCTCATCAACGTAGAGCGTTTCGCTCACGGATGAGCCGTCGGAGTCCTGCCCGCTCACCTGTACGGGAATTTTGGAGCCGGTGGAGCAGTTGAGCCCTGCGGCATGCATACCAATCTGCACCGACATCATCGTGTGCGCATTGGCGGCGGCAACGGCAGCCTGTTCCTGTTGGTATCCGGTCCATGCGGCGTAGCCTGCGCCGCCGGCGACAAGCGCGACGGCTACGACACCGGCGACCATCAGATTGCGGCGCTTGGGCGACATCTTGCGATGGCGAACCTCGGCTTCGCGTGCCGAAGGAACGGACGGTAGGGGAATATCACCCATGGCGATGGTCTCGTCTACGGCCGGCGCAGAGCCCAGGCCGGGGAGTTCGCGGGTCAGCGAATCCTCGACCGGCAAGCTGTCGAGCAAGATGGTTTCCTCGCTCGTGCCTGATTCGGGCTGGTCATCTGCCTCGCTTTCGGAGTCCTCATGATCTGCCTCATCTTCGACAGGCGCAGCATCATCGTCGGCATCTTGTTCGCCATTGGCTTCCGACTTGCCCTGCGCGTCGAGCTCCGCATCTTCAAACGCAATCTCGCCCAGCGCTATCTGGTCTAAGCTCTCCAAAGCCTCAGCGCAAGCTTCTGCATCTTGGACCGCATCCTCTTGGCCCGTTGTCTCATCACTCATATATCCCCCAATGCAATGTCGGCTCAACAATGTACCCAAAAATGGGGCCATATAGAGCCGGCGTGCAATTTGAAATTCGATTTAATGTGAGCGTAAATCCGACCCACAGTCGCGGCAGCAAAAAGCCCCCGGAACGCAAGTGAGTCGCGTTCCGGGGGCTGTGCGAGGCATGGATCGAAAGCTGGGCAAGTGGGACTATGCCCACGTGCCGACGACGACCAATACGTTACTCGGCGTGCGCGTAATCCACCTTGGCGCGGCGGGCGGTTGCCTTCTCCCAATCGCTGGTGCCCTCAAAGACATCCTGCTTGTAGGGGTTGCGGCCGAGCTTCTTGGCGCGGTAGAC
>CAKUCJ010000368.1 GCA_934643435.1 uncultured Collinsella sp. | reverse complement strand
GCGGTTCCCACTACCGCCGGTACGGGAAGCGAAGTCACGCTCGCGGCGGTGATTACCGACGACGAGACGCACTATAAGTACCCCATCAATGACTTTGTGCTCATTCCGCGCTTTGCGGTGCACGACCCCGAGTTTACGCGTGGGCTGCCGGCGTCCATTACGGGGCAGACGGGTATGGATGCTCTGACGCATGCCGTCGAGGCTTTTATCGGCCGTAGCACCACGCCCTACACGCGCAAGATGGCGCGCCAAGCGGTTCAGCTCATCCACGACAATTTGCTCGAGGCCTATGAGCATGGCGACAACATGCGTGCGCGTCGCAATATGCTTTCGGCGGCGTATAAGGCGGGCGTCGCATTTACGCGCTCCTATGTTGGATATGTGCATGCCATCGCGCACAGTCTGGGTGGCCGATACGGCATTCCGCACGGTTTGGCCAACGCCATTATCCTGCCGCACATGCTTCGCGCTTATGGCGAAGCTGCCGCTCCCAAGCTTGCCGATCTTGCTCGCATGGCGGGCATTGCGCCGGCTAACGCGCAGGACGGCTTGGCTGCCGAGGCTTTTATCGATTGGGTCGATCGCATGAACGATGCCTTGGGAATTCCTAAATACGTCTCGGGTATTCGCCGCTCCGATATTCCGCAAATGGCCGCCCATGCCGATGCCGAGGCCAATCCGCTGTATCCTGTCCCGCTTTTGATGGACCGTGTGGAACTCGAGCATATGTACGAGGTCGTCGCGGGTGGTATGTTTGAGGACGAGAACTAGGAGGGTCCATGAACACCGAGGAAATCGCGCGCATCGTTAGCGGCCAGCGCGCCTATTTTAAGACGCACGCCACGTTTGATGTCGATGCTCGCCGCCGCGCGCTCATGCGCCTGCGCGATGCGGTTCGGGCACACGAGGACGATATCGCCCATGCGCTCAAGACCGATTTGGGCAAGTCGCACGACGAGGCGTATATGTGCGAGATCGGCACATCGCTTTCCGAGATTCGCCATCAGATTGCGCATGTGGCCCGATGGAGTCGCCCACGCCTGCGTCCGTGCGACCTCGCCAATGCTATTAGCGTGTGCAAGACGCAGCCGGTTCCCTATGGCGTGACGCTGATCATGGCGCCTTGGAACTACCCGTTTTTGCTGACGCTCGAGCCGCTTGCCGGTGCGCTCGCTGCGGGCAACACGGTGGTCATCAAGCCGAGTGCCTATGCGCCGGCGTCGAGTGCGGTGCTCAAGCAGATCTGCGAGGAGGCGTTTGACCCGCGCTTGGTGACGGTCGTCGAGGGCGGCCGTGCCGAGAACGAGGCACTGCTCGATGAGTGCTGGGATAAGATTTTCTTTACCGGCAGCGTTCCGGTCGGCAAGCTCGTCATGGAGCGCGCGAGCAAAAACCTCACGCCCGTGACACTTGAGCTGGGCGGCAAGAGCCCCTGCATTGTGGACACGACTGCCAACTTGCGCGTGGCGGCACGCCGCATCGCCTTTGGTAAGTGGCTCAACGTGGGCCAGACCTGTGTAGCGCCCGACTATCTGCTGGTCGATGCGCGCGTGCATGATGAGCTGTTGGGCCTCATCAAGGAAGAAGTCCGCCGCATGTTTGGCGAGCACCCGCTCGACAACGAGGACTACGGCCATATCGTCAACGCCAAGCATTTCGCGCGCGTGCGTGGGCTGATCGACCCCGATAAAGTTGTGATGGGAGGTGCGGCACGCGAGGCATCGCTCAAGATTGAGCCGACGATCTTGGACGGCGTGACGACCGAGGATGCCGTAATGCAGGAGGAGATCTTTGGTCCCATCTTGCCGGTGCTGACGTTTGAGAGCCTGGACGAGGCGGAGGCGTTTATTGCGGATCGCCCGACGCCGCTGGCCCTGTATATCTTTAGTCGGGATTGCGCGGTGCAGCGGCGCTTTGTGCGCTACGTGCCCTTTGGCGGCGGCTGCGT
>CAKUCJ010000367.1 GCA_934643435.1 uncultured Collinsella sp. | reverse complement strand
CTACTACGACGAGAGCGGCAACATCGTGTGGGAGGCCAACTTTATCTCGGGCCTTCCGGGTGAGGACGCCACCCCGGAGGGCGTGTGGCAGATCAACAGCAACAACGGCGGCACCACGCTCATCGGTGCCAAGGACCCCGAGACCGGTAAGCCCAAATACGAGAGCCCGGTAAGCTATTGGATGCCGTTTGAGGGCAATATGGTCGGCTTCCACGATGCGACGTGGCAAAACGACAAGAGCTTCGACGATCCAAACTCCTACAAGTGGTGCGGCAGTCACGGCTGTATCAACCTGCGCCTGGCCGATGCCAAGGCTCTGCACGACTGCATCAAGGTCGGCCTGTGCGTGGTCGTGCACTCGTAGCACATCGCGCGCAACACAACAAAGCCAAGCGACACGTACCTTTCAATGCTGAAAGAAACGCGTATATGCGCCCACCCCAATCGGTGGGCGCATATACTTATCACGGTACTTTCTTTAAAGGAGACGCTATGTCGAATGTCCCCACCATCACCCCGGGCCCGGACAACACCGGGCACACGCCGGAAGGTGCTACCGAAACCCTGCCGCTCATCACGAGCGTTCATACCGCACGGCAAAACGGCACCGAGCAAGGTGGCGCCGGGATATCCGACGACGAGGCCTACGCCAAGCTCAAGGCCAAGCGTGCCGAGCGCCGGCATAAAAAGCTCGTCCGTCGCGGCATCGCAGCCGGTATCGTCGGCAGCATTATCCTGATCGCCATCATTGTGAGCGTTGCCCTCAATTCGCAGCCGCAATCTGCAGGCGGACCCGTGACCGACATGGTCATGGAGGGCACTTTTACCACAACGGTCGAGGCGAAAGGCCAACTCAAGCCCATTTCGGCCTCGGTCGTCTCCCCTTCCGTCGACGGCACGGTGGCACAGATCAACGTGCAGGCAGGGCAGACCGTCAACGAGGGCGACGTGCTCATGACCATTAAAAATGACGAGCTCGATAGCGCCGTTGCCGAGGCGCAGCGCGCGGTCGCCGCCGCACAGGAAGACCTTAACAACGCACAGAAGGCGCTCGCCGCCGCCCAGGCCGCGCCGGCGATGGACGCAGACGGAACAGCCGTCCCAACGGACACCTCAGCCGACGCCAGCGCCGTCTCGAGCGCCCAGCGCAACCTGGCCTCGGCCCAGGCAACGCTCGAGCAGGCAAATGCAAAGGCGGCCGAGCGCACCGTGAAGGCCCCTAGCTCGGGCAGCATCGTCGAGCTCAACGCCAAGGTGGGCGCCACGGTGGCCGGCGGCGTAGTCGTGGGCGAAGGCGACACAAGTGGCGGCAAGCAGTGCATGCAAATCGCCGACCTCTCCAAGATGAAGGTGACGGTTCAGGTGGGCGAAAAGGATATCGCCAAGATCGCCGTGGGCCAGAGCGCCAATGTAACCTATCCCGCGTTTCCCGATATCGTGAGCCAGGGCACCGTCACGGCCATCGCCTCGGTTGCAAATGCCGACGCCGGCTATGGCGGAAGCGGCAGCGTGACCTTTAACGTCGACATTCTGATCGAGGCTCCCGACAGCCGTCTTAAGCCCGGTATGACCGCTGAGGTCTCGGTCGTAACTGAGCAGCTCGACGACGTGGTCATGGTACCGACCATGGCACTGATGACCGAAGATGGCGAGAACTATTACGTCAACCTGGCCACCGATGACGAGGGCAAAGAGACACGCCGCGTAAAGGTAACCGTCGTGACGCAAAACGATAACGACGCCGTGGTTGGCAAGACGCAGGTCAAGCGCGATGACCAGGGCAACGAGATTAACCCGAACGTGCCCGTCACCAAGCTGCGCGACGGCGACACCCTCGTGATGGATACCGGCTCGGACATGACAGCAGACGGCGGCGATAGCATGTCTGCCGACGAGGGCATGTAATGCGCCCCGTCATCGACATCCGCAACGTGCACCGCATCTTTGAGAGCGAG
>CAKUCJ010000366.1 GCA_934643435.1 uncultured Collinsella sp. | reverse complement strand
CAGACCTTATCGAGCGAAAACGCGCTCTCGACGCGACCGGTCACCGCAAAGTGCATCACGGCGATGTCGGCGAACATCTTAAAGAAGACACCCAGGACCGCCGTGGCGATCATAGCCAAGACAAGCAGGCCCAGCGAGCCGAACAGCGCTGCCTCCAGGGCATAAGAGCCGTAGTAAGAGTACGAGCCCGCAGCGCCAATTACCACGCCCTCCACCAGCGAAAGTACTACGCCAATGACGGGGATAGCAGCGATAACCTCGAGCAAGACCGAGATAACGCCCGAAAACACTCCGAGACCAAACGACGTGGAACGCATCAGCGGACGGTCCATGCCGTCATCGATCTTAAGCGACAGATCACGGCCCCACTCGATGCCAAAGCCCGAACCGCACACGCTCGCCACGCAGGCAGCCAAAAAGCCGATGGCAGCTGCAATACCGCCGATAACGGGGATAAACAGTACAAGCACCGACACGACGCAGATGAGCGCCGGCAAAAAAGCAATCTGGCACACGCGCTGCAGCACGCCCGGCGTCTTGGTCATATCCTCGAACGCCTGGGCCACGCAACCCTTGGGCACGTTCGCCACGGGCGGCTGCGGAGTAAACGGCTGGGGCTGTCCCTGGGGAGTAGAGCCAGCAGCACCGGCATTAGGAGCACCGCACGCGCCGCAGAACTTGTCGTTATCGCCCATGGGGGCGCCACACTGCGAACAGAACATCGAGATCATCCCTTCGTATCTTGAGCGAATCACCTGGATCGCAAACGATGTCTTTAGCATCATTATCACCCAATGTGAGGACAAATACTCCTAGATGACGCTTTTGCAATGCGCGGGGCGCTATTCGATTGTTCGATGGGCGCGTCTGCGCTAGTTCGTTCCGCGGAAACCCTTGCCGACAATCTCGGAGCTGTCGACGATCGTGATGAAGGCACCCGGATCGACCTCGCGCGCGTAGCGGCGCAGCTGCACGGCCTCGCGACGACTCAGCACGCTCATGATGACCGTCACGCACTTGCCCGAAAAGGCGCCGTAGCCGCGGCTGATGGTCGCCGTGCGGTTGAGATGTTTGACGATAAACTCCTCGACCTTGCGTGGCTCGGAGCAAATGACCGTGCAGACTTTACGCAGGTGGATGCTCTCGATTGCCTTGTCGACCACGAGCGTCTTGGCAAACAGGCCGAGCACGCAATACAGGCCGACGCGCGGGCCATACAAGAAAGCGGCGATGGTCACGATGCCGATATCGACTAGCAGCAGGGCGCGGCCAATCTCGAGCGTGGTGCGGCGCTTGAGAATCATCGCCAGTATGTCCGTGCCGCCCGTCGAGGCGCCGATATCAAAGACAATGGCGCTGCCGAGCGCCGGTAGAATCACGGCAAAGCACAGGTCGAGCCACATGTCACCCGTCATCGAGACATCGGTCGGGATAAAGATTTCGAACAGCGATACGTAGGCCGAGAGGGCAAACGAGGCGAAGACGCTCCACAGAATTGCCTTGCGCTCCAAAAAGATAAAGCCCAAGATAACGAGAACCGCGTTGATGATCCACATAAAGACGCCGACGGGCAGGGTCGGGAACAGTGTGGAAAGAATGACCGACACACCCGAAGTGCCGCCAAAAGCAAAGTGATTAGGGGTTTTAAACGCAACGATGGCAAAGGCCGTAAGAATCAGGCCCAGATTGAGCTCGGCGAAAAAGCGCGGAAAGCCCGGCTCCTGACTGCGCTTTTGACCGGCACGCTCGCCGCGCTCGATATCGGCGCGATCGACCACACGCTTCATCGGCACCACGGGAGGACGATGCGCCTCCTCGGCAGCGCGCGATGCCGCCTCTGCCGCAGCGGCCTCAATGGCCCATGCTTTGCTCTCTGCTTCGTGTTCGTCGGCCATTACGGCAACCCCTCGTTAACAATTTGGAAACAATGCGCCCATTAGGGTAACGCGGAACGC
>CAKUCJ010000365.1 GCA_934643435.1 uncultured Collinsella sp. | reverse complement strand
ATTCGCGAGTTTATCGACTCGCTGCCGCAGCGCCCGATTGTGGCGGCCTTTACCGCCACGGCGACCGAGCGCGTGCGTGCGGATATTCAGCAGATGCTCGGCCTGCAAAATCCCGCGACCGTGGTGACGGGCTTCGACCGCAAAAACCTCTACTTTGGCTGCGAGGAGATGGGCGACAAGGCCAAGACCGCGTGGGTGCGCGACTACGTGATCGCGCATTCGAGCGAGAGCGGTATCGTGTATTGCTCCACCCGCAAGACGGTCGACGCGCTGGCAGGCGAGCTTGCCGAGGCGCTGGGCCCCAGTGGCATTCGCGTGGGGCGCTACCATGCCGGCATGGGCAACGACGCTCGTCGCCAGAGCCAACGCGCCTTTATCGACGACGATATCCAGGTGATGGTCGCCACCAACGCTTTTGGCATGGGCATCGATAAACCCAACGTTCGTTACGTGATTCACAACAACGTGCCCGAGAGCATCGAGGCCTACTACCAGGAGGCGGGCCGCGCGGGTCGCGATGGCGATCCGGCGAGCTGCCACCTGCTGTGGAACGGCAACGACTTCCGCATGCGCCGCTTTTTGATCGACCGCGGCGATGCGGCAGACGAGGCGCTCGACGACGAGCAGCGTGCGTGGGCGCTCCAGAACCGCTATCGCCTGCTCAGCCAGATGGAGGGCTACTGCAATACCACCGGCTGCCTGCGCGAATACATGCTGCGCTACTTTGGCGACGAGGCTGCGGCCGAGCATGCGGCGGCCGGCACAGGCGGCACGGCGGACGAGGCCGAGGGCTGCGGCAACTGCAGCAACTGCCTCACGCAGTTTGAGGTCGAGGACGTGACCGACATGGCCCGCGCCACCGTGCGCTACGTGGCCACGCGCCCCATGCGTTTTGGCAAGTCGCTCATTGCCGACGTGCTCCACGGCGGCAATACCGAGCGCATTCGCCAGATGCACCTGGACGAGGATCGCGGCTATGGCGAGCTTTCGAGCGAATCGGTCGGGCGTATTAAGGACATCATCGGCCAGCTGTGCGGTCGCGGCTACCTGGCCACCTCGCAGGGCCAGTATCCGGTGGTAGGCCTGGGTCCGCGTGCCGGTGAGGTCGAGGACGAGGCGTTTGCCTTTACCATTAAACGTCGCGCGTCCAAGCGCAAGGCGTCGGCGCGCGCCCGTCGTGCCGTGGATCTGCTGCGCGAGGAGGCCGAGCTGGACCAGCGCCCGCGCGTGGGCGACGATGCCGAGCTGTTCGAGCGCCTGCGGGCACTTCGCAAGGAGATCTCGACCGAGCTCGAGATGGCGCCGTACATGGTTTTCTCCGACAAAGCCCTGCGCGGCCTGTGCCGTCTGCGCCCGCAGACGCGCGAAGAGCTTATTCAGGTCAATGGTATTGGCGAGAAAAAGGCCGACAGCTTTGGCGAGCAGTTTATGGCGGCGATTGAAGAGTTTGAATCCGAGCACGCACGGGATGGAGCATAACGATGGCAACCGATAACAAAACTGAGCGTTCCGAGCGCGCTGACGTGCCCGCCGTGCCGCTGTACCAGCAAGTTATGGATGACCTGAAGGGCGAGATCGCGCGCGGCGTATATCCGACCGGTTCGCGCATTCCTTCCGAGATGGAGCTCGCGAAGTCCTACAGCGTGGGGCGCATCACCGTGCGCCGTGCCATCGAGGAGCTGTCGCGCGCGGGGTACCTTAACCGCCAGCAGGGGAGGGGCACCTTTGTATGCGCTCCCAAGCTCAAGCGCAAGATTGTCCAGAAAGGCGATGTTCAGAGCTTTACCGAGGGCTGTGCTGCCAACGACATGGTAGCGGGCGCACGCCTGGTCTCGCGCACGGTGGTCGCGGCGACGCGCGAGGACGCGGCGTTCTTTGGCGTGGAGCCCGGCTGCGAGCTTATCGTGGTCGAGCGCGTGCGTACGGCCGACGGCATCCCCGTCATGCTCGAGAACAA
>CAKUCJ010000364.1 GCA_934643435.1 uncultured Collinsella sp. | reverse complement strand
CAGGGCTGCAACTGCCGCCCCGACTGCGTGACGCGCGATGTGCTCGAGCGCATCGAGTCGCCCGAGATGCGCCTGGCGCTCATGGAGCTCGACCGCGAGAACGGCGTCGACGTGGGCGATGGCCTGTCGAGCGCCGACCGTCTGGCCGGCACGTCGATGCCTAAGCGCCGTCGCCGCGATGCCGATTCCGATGCTCGCGCTGCTCAGAGCCAGGGCGAGGGCCGTGGCCGCGGGAAAGGCCGCGGCAAGGTCGAGGCTCCCGAGGTCGAGGAGGCTGCCGGTGGCCGTCGCCGCCGCAAACGCGCGGGCTCGGGCGATGCCGGCGAGGCCGCAGCCGCGAGCAAGAACGCTTCCCGCGAGCGCGAGGCTCAACAACCCCAGCAGCAGAATCGCGGCGGTGGCATGAACCCCACGCGCCGTCGTCGCCGTCACCTGTCGAGCGAGGAGCGCGAGGACGCCTTCCGCGCCGCAGCCGCTCGCGAGGCCGGTGCCGCCCCCAAGGGTGGTTCGGGCGCCGATGCGCCTGCCGACAAGGGTGGCAAGCCGCGTGGCGAGGAGGAGCGCGCGCCGCGTCCGCGCCGTCGCCATTCCTCGGGCACGCAGCAGAAGCCCTCGGTGCCTTCCGTGGCCGATCAGGTTTCGGATGGCGAGGTCAAGGTCACGCGCCGTCGTCCTGGAGACGGCGGTGGGGCTGTCGCCAAGGCATCGCGCGGCGCCGCCCGTGACGAGCGCGAGCCGCGTGAGGATCGCGGTGGCGAGGGCTCGGCCGAGCAGGGACAGAAGCGCCGTCGCCGTCGTCGTTCCCGCAAACCGCGCCAGGACGGTGGCGAGGGTTCGACCCCCGGCTCGTCCGCACCGCAACCGCCTGCCGGCGAATAGCGCCCGCAAGCGGATTTAACCAGCCTGGCCCCAGCACCTCTGGGTATCATGGCTCTGCACCGACAACCCTTCCTTCGCCTTCGCGTAGGGAGGGTTGTGTCATGAAGAGGCATTTGAACATACTGGGTCGCTTGCAGGGTGCTGGCGCCCTACCGTTTGCGGACGAATTTCTACCGCTTGCCGAGCGCGCGACGTACGAGGCGCTCGAAGCGTTGTCGCCCACGCGATGCGCCGGCTGCGAGCGCGCCGGTGCGCTGATTTGCCAGGATTGCCTGGCCTCGCTTGCCCTCATCGACCCGCGCCATAGCTGCATCCGATGCGGCGCTCCGTTTGGAGACCTGCTGTGCACCGAGTGCTCGGTCGAGGGCGCGTCCTCGGTGATGGCCGAGGCGCTCGACCGGTGCCTGGCGTGCGCCGTCTACACGCATCCGCTGCCGCGCATCATCAAGGCGTACAAGGACGCAGGCGAGCGACGCTTAGCCCCGTATTTGGCAGAGCTGCTATACGACACCGCCTTGCATGCCCAGGTTGCGGCCCCCGATCGCTACGGCGGCGTGCTGTCCGCTGCGGACGCGGTGGTATTTGTGCCCGCGACGGCGGCGGCGTTTCGACGGCGCGGATTCGATCACATGGAGGCCATTGCACGCCCATTTTGCGAGCTGTCGGGCGTGCCGCTGCTGGACGTTCTGGTCAAATACGGCCATGGCGACCAGCGTGAACTCGGTCGCGACGAGCGCCGAGAGCGCGCCCGAGGCATATACGAGACGGTCGAGGACGTGCGTGGCCTCCGCCTGCTGCTCATCGATGACGTCATTACCACGGGCGCGACCATGGCTGCGGCAGCGGCGGAGCTCAAGCGCGCCGGTGCCGTAGCCGTTGATGGCCTTGCTATCGCACGCGTTTGGTAGGGGTGGTTTATGTGGCAGTGAAGATAGCGCGTGTGGCCCGTCCCGACCTGCGAAATCTGTACTCGCGGTGCGAATGACGTCCCTAACCTTAAACTATAGCTTGAACTTAGCTATAATGCGCTACGTTCCTGCCAGGCTGTGGTTGCGGACGGACGAAATGTCCATCCTAGTCC
>CAKUCJ010000363.1 GCA_934643435.1 uncultured Collinsella sp. | reverse complement strand
GATCTCGACGCCATGTTGAAGAAAGCTAAGGCCGAACTGGCCGCTCAAGCATAGTAAAGGAGGGTCCGATACATGTCCGCGCTTACTATTGTTCTTATCGCGATTATCGCGCTGCTTGCCGGTATGGAAGGCGTTCTGGACCAGTTCCAGTTCCATCAGCCGCTCGTTGCGTGCACGCTTATCGGTCTCGTAACCGGTCACCTTCAGGAGGGCATCCTCCTGGGCGGCTCGCTTCAGATGATGGCCCTTGGTTGGGCTAACGTCGGCGCCGCCGTCGCACCTGACGCCGCTCTGGCCTCGGTCGCATCCGCCATTATCATGGTGCTCGCCCTTAACGGTGGCGCCACCGATTCGGCTAAGGCCGTTACCACCGCTATCGCCGTCGCCGTGCCTCTGTCCGTCGCCGGCCTGTTCCTGACCATGATCTGCCGTACCCTGGCTACCGCTATGGTTCACGGCATGGACGCCTGCGCCGAGAAGGGCGACTTCGCCGGCATCGAGCGCTGGCAGTATGCCGGCATCCTCATGCAGGGTGTCCGTATCGCCATCCCGGCCGTCCTTCTGTGCATCATCCCGGCCGAGGCCGTGACCAACGCGCTCAACGCTATGCCCGACTGGCTGTCCGGCGGCATGGCTGTCGGCGGCGGCATGGTCGCTTCCGTCGGCTACGCCATGGTCATCAACATGATGGCCACCAAGGAGACCTGGCCGTTCTTCATCCTCGGCTTCGTCCTGGCTGCCATCCCCCAGCTCACGCTGATCGCCCTCGGTCTCATCGGCATCTCCCTTGCCCTCATCTACCTTGGCCTTAAGGATTTCGCCAAGCAGAATGGCGGCATGGGCGGCGGCTCCGGTGACCCGCTCGGTGACATCCTGAATGATTACGAGTAGGAAGGGAGTGATACATATGGCAGAGAACAAGATTCAGCTTTCTAAGTCCGATCGTCAGAAGGTTTGCTTCCGTCATCAGTTCCTTCAGGGCTCGTGGAACTACGAGCGTATGCAGAACGGCGGCTGGTGCTACTCAATGATCCCTGCGATCAAGAAGCTCTACACCAGCAAGGACGACCAGATTTCCGCGCTTAAGCGCCACCTGGAGTTCTACAACACCCACCCCTATGTTTCCGCCCCCGTCATTGGCGTCACCCTCGCTCTCGAGGAGGAGCGCGCCAACGGTGCTCCGATCGACGACGTTGCCATCCAGGGCGTCAAGGTCGGTATGATGGGCCCGCTCGCCGGTGTCGGCGACCCCGCCTTCTGGTTCACCCTTCGCCCGATCCTGGGTGCTCTGGGTGCTTCCCTGGCCCTGTCCGGTAGCATTCTCGGCCCGCTGCTGTTCTTCTTTGCGTGGAACATCATCCGTTACGCCTTCCTGTGGTACACGCAGGAGTTTGGCTACAAGGTCGGCTCCTCCATCGCCAAGGACCTCTCCGGCGGTCTGATGGGCAAGGTCACCGAGGGTGCTTCCATCCTTGGTATGTTCATCATCGGTGCCCTGGTCGAGCGCTGGGTGTCCATCTCCTTCACCCCGATCGTCTCCAAGGTCACGCAGTCCGCTGGTGCCTACATCGACTGGGCTAACCTGCCTTCCGGTTCCGAGGGCGTCAAGGAAGCGCTGACGATGTACAACTCCATCGGCGGCACCGCTCTTGATCAGGTGAAGGTCACCACGCTTCAGGCTAACCTCGATCAGCTCATCCCCGGCCTTGCCGCCGTGTGCCTGACCCTGCTGGTCTGCAAGCTCCTCAAGAAGAAGGTCAGCCCGATCGTCATCATCCTGGCTCTCTTCGCCGTGGGTATCATCGGTCGCGTCTGCGGCTTCATGTAAGCACGCTTCGGCTTAAGACCGAGAGTTGCTAGACAAGGGCTATTGAGCCATTGAAACGGACCGCACCCGGTGGGTACACTGGATGCGGTCCGATTGTTTTATTTGGAGGGCGAGGCGCGCATGGCGCAATCTCAGAACAG
>CAKUCJ010000362.1 GCA_934643435.1 uncultured Collinsella sp. | reverse complement strand
GCCTTCTTTGCCAACGGTGGCCGTGGTGACCTCGTAGTTGCCGACGACCTGGTTGCCGCCCTTGAGTCGGGGCACCTTGCCGGCGCCGCGGTCGATGTCACCGATCCCGAGCCGCTGCCCGAGACAAGCCCGCTGTGGGATGCGCCCAACATGCTCATCACGCCGCATGTCTCGGGCTGGTTCCACCTGGAGGCTACGCTCAACAACGTGGTCGACATTGCCGCCGAGAATCTACGCCATCTGCAGGCCGGAGAAACGCTCCGCTGCTGGATCGAGCATTAATTTGTTCCGGCGTTTTGCCAAACGCCGGAACCCCTCGACGCTGCGAGCCCGCCAGAGCGGCAATCTGACGTTCAATCGTCGGGCATGGCCAAAAGGCCTATGTCCTCCTCTTTCACGTCACCTTGCTCGCTCTGGCGGGCTCTCGCTGACTTTTGCTCTACCTGCGGAGTTTCGCTGGCGTCGACTTCATCTGCAAGCCTTAGCAGCTCCGTCTTACCGTTGGCGCTGTGACATTTGCCCAGATAGAACCTGCCAAAATTAACATCCCTCTTTGGCGAGTTTTAGAGCTCCACGCTTTCGGCGCCGTTGATGGTTAGGTTTCGCTCGTAGAAGGCGGCGAGGGCGCGGATGGCGTACATGACGTCGCGGACGCCGCCGGTCTCGTAGCTTGAGTGCATGGCCAGCTGCGGCAGGCCCACGTCCACGGCGTGCATGCTCGCCTGCATGTTAGACAGGTTGCCGAGCGTGGAGCCGCCGGCCATGTCGCTCTTGTTGGCAAAGGCCTGCGTGGGCACGTCGGCGTCGTCGCAGATGGCCTGGAACACCGCGCGGCTAAAGGCGTCGGTGCAGTAGTGCTGGTTGGCGGCTTCCTTGATGACAATGCCGCCGTTGAGCACGACCTGGTTGCGGGCATCGCATTTCTCGGCATGGTTAGGATGCACGGCATGTGCATTGTCGCAGCTCACAAGCATCGAGGCGGCAAGCGCGCGATGGTACGACTCGTCATCGAAGCCGAGCGACCCGTTAATGCGGCGCAGTGCGTCGGCCAAGAAGGTCGACATGGCGCCCTGCTTGGTCTCGGAGCCAACCTCCTCGTTATCGAAGCAGCAAAAGACCGAGACGTCGTGCGCGTTCTCGGCACCCAAAAACGCCTGCAGCGAGGTGTAGGCGCAGGCCAGGTCGTCGAGCTTGGGCGTCGAGATGAACTCGTCGGCCCAGCCCCAAATACGTGCATCCTGACGATTGGCCAAGAACAGGTCGCGGCCCAGGATCTGCTCGGGCTCCACATCGAGCTCGTCGGCGATCAGGGCATCAAAGTCGCCCTGCTTAAGCTCGCCGGCGCTGATGAGCGGGCACAGGTCGACGGCGCGATTGGGCGCAAAGCCCTCGTTAACGCCGCGGTTCATATGGATGGCAAGGCTCGGGATGATAGCGACCTCGCGCTCGGTGGCGAGCAGGCGACTCTCGATACGGTCGCCCTCGCGCACCAGCACGCGGCCCGCGAGCGCCAGCGGGCGATCGAACCAGGTGTAGTCGATCATGCCGCCGTAGGCCTCGGTGTTCAGGCGCAGCGTCTCACCCGCGCCGTCGAGCTCGGGCACGGCCTTGACCTTAAACGTCGGCGAGTCGCTGTGCGATGCCGTGAGCTGGAAATGATAGTCACCGGCAACGCCGTCCTCGCCCCACGTCGCAGCCAGGTCCTCGCCCACCTTAAAGGCGATGACGCTCGAGGTGTTGCGCTGCGTGTAGTAGCGACCGCCCGGTTCAATATCCCATGCCGCGTTCTCGGGCAGGTAGGTAAAGCCCGCCTCGTCGAGCTCGGCCATAATGGTCGCCGCCGTATGGAACATGCTGGGGCACGCCTCGATAAAGTCGATGAGGTCGTTGGCGGCCTCGATATCGTCGGCCGTCACGTGCGCGCGCTCGGGCGTTTCCTGATCCGTCATGCTCTCCCCTTTCGCTGGGTTG
>CAKUCJ010000361.1 GCA_934643435.1 uncultured Collinsella sp. | reverse complement strand
TAGTCGCGCTGCGCAAGGCGCGCCTCGGCGCGCATGGGCGTCGAGGCGGCATAGTCAAGATTCACGGGTATGCGGTTTTGACCTGCGGTCATAAGGGTTTATGCCTCCTGTGCGGCCTCGTTGCCCAGCTTCTGCAGCAGCGCAACCTCGGCAGCGGGATCTTCGGACTTAAATACGGCAGAGCCGGCAACGAGCACGTTGGCGCCGGCCTTGACGACCTCGGCGATGTTCTTGGAAGAGATGCCGCCGTCGACCTCGATCAGGGGCGACACGCCGTGGCGCTCGCACATGGCCGTAAGCTCGTGCAGTTTGGCGATGGTGCCCGGGATAAAGCTCTGGCCGCCAAAGCCAGGGTTCACGCTCATCAGCAGCACCATGTCGACGACGTCGATGATGCTCTCGAGAACGCAGACGGGCGTGGCGGGGTTCAGCACCACGCCGGCCTTGACGCCGCGCTGCTGCAGGTGGGTGAGCGTGCGGTGCAGGTGCGTGGAAGCCTCGTAATGCACGGTGATCATATCGGCACCGGCGTCGGCGTACCAATCGACCGTCTCGTCGGGGTTCGTCACCATGAGGTGCGCGTCGACCGGTACATCGGTGGAGCGCTTGACGGCCTTGAGGATGTCAACGCCAAAGGTCAGGTTGCCGGTAAAGTGACCGTCCATGACGTCGAAGTGCACGTAGTCGGCGCCGGCGATCTTGTCGAGCTCGCCCTTGAGGTTGGCCATGTCGGCCGAGAGGACGGACGGAGCGATTTTGATGGAACCCATGGTAGAAGCCTTTCTGCGCTAGTCAGTGAGTCCGTAGAACTCTTGGGAGGGTACGCGATCGGTAAGAATCTCGAGCGCCCTATCCAAAGTAACACCGTTGTAGAGCGTTTGCTCCACGGCAAAGGTGAGCGGAGTGTCTACGCCCAGTGAACGGGCGAGCTCGCTGACGCTGCGGGCAGCGACGGCACCCTCGACCACCATATGCGTGCGCGTCTGGTACTCGTCGAGCGAAACGCCATGAGCGAACTCGTAGCCAAAGGTGCGGTTGCGCGAATGCTCCGAAGTACAGGTGGCGATAAGGTCGCCCATGCCGGCAAGTCCCATGCAAGTCATGGCCTGGCCTCCGCGGGCGTGCACCAGGCGGCTGATCTCGGCCAGACCGCGCGTCATGATGAGGGCGAGCGTGTTGTCGCCCGCGCCCGAACCGGCGGAGATGCCGCACACGATGGCGATGACGTTTTTCATGGCGCCGCAAACCTCGACGCCGGTCATGTCCTGCGACAGATAGATGCGGAAGGCCGTGGACAGCAACAGATCTTTAAAGGTCTCCCCCACCTGTTGGTCTTCGCTGGCGATGACGGCGGCCGAAAGCCCGCCGCGGCAGATCTCCTCGGCATGGTTGGGGCCCGAAAGCGCCGCCACGCGCGACTCGTTGCCGATCTCGCTGGCGATGACCTCGCTCATGAGCAGGCCGGACTCGGGCTCGATGCCCTTGGTGAGGCAGAGCACCGGGGTATCGGCGGCGATAAAGGGCGCCGCCTGGTGGCAGACGCTGCGCAGGTGCGTCGAAGGCACGGCAAAGATGATGGCCTCGGCGCCGTCTAGCGCCTGCGAAAGGTCCGTCGTGGCGACGACGTTGCGTGGAAGCTCGTAGCCCACCAGATAGCGCGGGTTGCGGTGCTCTCCGTTGATGCCGGCGGCCGTCTGCTCGCTATGGGCCCACATGGTCACGCGCTCGGCTCGCGCGGCGGCAAGGCCGGCGACGGCGGTTCCCCAGGAGCCGGAGCCAATCAGCGCAACATTCATGACTCTCTCCTACTTATCGTCGGGCTCGGTGACGCGCTTGGTAAACGAGAGCTTGGACTCCTTACCGGCCATGAGCTTTTGGATATTCGAGCGATGGGCCCACACCACGGTGATGCCGATCATCGCCATGCAAAACTTGAGGCCCAGGCTGCTGTACGGAAAGACCGCGCAGGCAGCGATGGGAAG
>CAKUCJ010000360.1 GCA_934643435.1 uncultured Collinsella sp. | reverse complement strand
GTTTCCCAATGAGGCTCAAGCGGAAAATGCATCCCGGAATTTGCGCTCAAAGTGGGATGCGGTTTCCGGTTGAGGGTCTAAGGGGAAAGTGTGTCCCAGAATCGACGCTTGAAATGGGATGCAGTTTCCCGATGAGGCACTCGACGGAAAGTACATCCCAGAAATGGCCTTTGAGCTGGGACAAGGTTTTCCGACACAGCTGCTTTTCAAAAATGAGACACGCCGTTGGCGGAAATGAGACAAGTGGAATTGGGCATCGGGCGTACTATTCGTGGAAATGAGCCGACTCCACTCGAGTAAAGCGAGGTCTCCCATGCACGTTCCATACCCCCACATTCGTCGGTTGTCGAAAATCCCGCTTGTTGGGACAGCGGCGCTTGCTGCGTTGATCGCCACGAGCGTCGCCTGCTTCACGGCCACACCCCAGGTTGCTCAGGCGGCGGACACGCCCGCAATCACCGATATGACCGAGCAGGACTATAGCGACCTGGGTCTGGGCACGAGCGAGGACATTCCGGCCGATACCGTTGGCCCCTATTCCACTGATACCCCCACGACGTTTGCCACGCGCAGCGAGGTCTATATGGCAGCTAACGGTAGCCATGGCAATCGCTACACTCTGCGCGACAAGCTCGAGAACGTCGAGCGCGGTGACATTGGCGGCAGCAGCAAACTCACCGATGGCTATGGAAGCGTGTGGGGCGCCGCAAAGTTCTGGCAAAACGTCAACAACTTCGATACGAACAGCGATCTCTACAAGCATAGCGACTACGGTGGCGGCACCTGGTCGTACCTAAGCAACAATGGGTCCTCAACAGTACTCGCCAACGACAATAACGGTTTCTCGGGCATTCACGCCACGAGTGTTGAGTTCTGCAGCGACGCCAGTACGGGCAAAAAGAGCCGCGTTGCCGAGCTTCGTGCCTACGGCGACAGTTCTTCCACGACGATCGGCGGCAAGTCGTACGCCGGAAAGGTTGAGCTGGTCCTCTATTCGTTTAGCAACGGGCGCACACGCACTCTCGATACACGCCTGCCGGTGACGGTCAACACCAATATGATGGACGGAAGCCGTTTTAAGTATCTGAACGCCGGTTACCTGCAAGAGCACGACGCCGTCTTTGATGTCGAGGCGGGCGATGTCGATGGCGACGGCGTCGACGAGCTTTTTGTCTACGCGGGCTGCTATGTCGACGAGAACGGCGTGCGCAAGGCTGTAGTCGACATGTATGACTTGGAGGGCGGCAACTGGAAGCAAAGCGTCGTCAAAATCGATGCCGGTAACGCCGCGGACTACACCACGCACAACAAGGGCGGGAACGACTCCTGGACGCAACTTCAGTCAGCTCCTGTCGTTTCGCTAGCGGCCGGCGACCTCGATCGCGATTTTTGCGATGACCTCGCCATCGTGGTCTCGGCACCCTACGGCAAAAAGAATATTGATAAGTCGACGCATTGCGAGCTGTTTTCGTGGGATGCATCCAAGGGTGCGCTCGTCCATGTCGATGCTCTGGGTGACGCGGGCGCAATCTCCCTCTCCGCGAACGGCAAGACCATGGTCGCTGCGAATGCGACGTTCGGCACGTTTGCCGCCTACGATGAAGAAGGAAAGAAGACGGGTGAAACCGTCACGGGCCTTATTCTTGCGGGCTATGACTGGCAACGCAGCGCTTTTGATTACGACGCCTATGACGGCAGCAAGGAGCTGTACGGCGCGCTGTACCGCTACGCGTATTTTGACTCGGAGTCTGGCGAGTTCAAACTTTCCGATTGCAAGGAATACAGAGACGGGCTCCTCGCCTCCTATGGACTGATGCATGTGCCCAACAGCGCATGGAAGGATAGTGCTCAGGATGAGCGCTATCCGTGCACCTTGGCACCTATTGCCCTTGCCACTGCCAACCTTGACGGTCTGTCCGAGCAGCCGGCGGTCGACGAGGTGCTCGTGGGCGGCGATGTGTTCCGCGACTTTGCCTGCAACACGGCGCAGAGCGGGGCCCAGG
>CAKUCJ010000359.1 GCA_934643435.1 uncultured Collinsella sp. | reverse complement strand
GAGGAGCAGGCGCTGGTGCAGACCGATCTGCTGGGCCACGACTTCTACGTGTTCGAGAACGCGACGACTGGCCTCATCAATGTGGTGTATCACCGTAAGAATGGTGGATATGGCATCATCAAGCCCCGTATCGAAACACTTGACGAGTAAAATACGTTAACTTGCATGAGTTAACGGTTGGCGGCCATCCCATGCGGGTGGCCGCCTTTTTACGTAAGGAGTCGCTTTGATGGACAAGGCTGCATCCGCCGGCCATTCTGACCGCTGCCGCATCGTCGTCGATACCTGCTGCGACTTTAGCCCCGAGGTCGCCGCGAACCTCGATGTCGATATCCTGGGCTTCCCCTTCATCATCGATGGCGAGGAGCGCACGGACGACATCTGGTCGAGCATCACGCCCAAGGAGTTCTACGACCGCATGCGCGCCGGCGCCCGCGTGTCCACCTCGGCTGTGTCGCTCGGTCGCTATATCGAGTTCTTTACCGAGTGCGCCAAAGAGGGCACGCCCACGGTCTACCTGTGCTTTACCTCGGCACTGTCGTCGAGCTACAACTCCGCGTGCCAGGCGGCAGATGCCGTGCGCGCCGAGTATCCTGATTTTGAGCTGTACGTGGTGGACAACGCCCTGCCCTGCGCGACCGGCGAGCTGCTGGCGCTCGAGGCCGTCCGCCAGCGCTCGGCGGGACTCACCGCCAAGCAGCTGGTCGATTGGGCAAACGAGGCCAAGACCTACGTCCACGGCTACTTTACGCTCGAGAGTTTCGACGCGCTGGCTGCCGGCGGTCGCATTCCGCCCGCGGCCGCACAGCTCACGGCAAAGCTCGACGTCAAGCCCGAGCTCTCCTATGACTTGGCCGGCTCGCTGTCGCTGGTCGGCGTCAACCGCGGCCGCAAGAAGGCGCTCAAGTCCATCCTCAAGTCGTTCCGCGAGAACTACGTGCCCGATCGCACCATGCCCATCGCGATCATGACGGCCGATGCCGAGAAAGACGGCGACTGGCTCGAGGCCGCCATCCGCAAGGAGGAAGGCTGCGCCGACGTCACGATCATCCGCAGCTCCGTGGGCCCCACCATCGGCTCGCACGTGGGTCCCGGCATGGTGGCCTGCGCGTTTTGGGGTAAGAACCGCGCCGACAAGGCATCGCTTTCCGACCGCATCGCCCGTCGCGTGCGCGGCCAGTAGGCAAGCGCTGCGGCCGTAATCAATCCCAACTCACAGCCTAAACGCTGGCACCGAGTATTCAACCTGGTAACAACACCCAACCCAAAAGGAAAGGTTTCATGGCAAACAAGCTCTCCGTCGCATTCATCGGCACCGGAATCATGGGTGCCCCCATCGCCGGCCACATCCTGGACGCCGGCTATCCCGTCACGGTCAACAACCGTACCAAGTCCAAGGCCGCCGCACTCGTCGAGCGCGGCGCCGTTTGGGCCGACACGCCGGCCGAGGCCGCGGTAGGCGCCGATGTCGTCTTTACCATGGTGGGCTATCCCTCCGAGGTCGAGGAGCTCTACCTGGCGGGCGACGGCCTGCTGGCCTGCACCAAGCCCGGCGCGGTGCTGATCGACCTCACCACGAGCTCGCCCGAGCTCGCGCGCGACATTGCCGAGGCCGCCCAGGTTTCCGGCCGCATGGCGTTTGACTGCCCCGTTACCGGTGGCGAGTCGGGTGCTATCGCCGGCACGCTCACGGCTATCGTGGGTGCCACCGAGAACGACATCGCCCCGGTCCGCGACATCCTTGCCACCTTTGCGGCCAACATTTGCTGCTTCGATGGCGCTGGCAAGGGCCAGGCTGCTAAGCTTGCTAACCAGGTGTCGCTGGGCGCCTGTATGGTCGGCATGGCCGATGCGCTGGCATTTGCCGAGCTGAGCGGTCTGGATCTGGATAAGACCCGCGAGATGATCCTGGGCGGCACCGGCAAGTCCGGCGCCATGGAGAGCCTGGCGCCCAAGGCGCTCGACGGCGACTACAAGCCCGGCTTTATGGTCGAGCACTTCATTAAGGACCTGCG
>CAKUCJ010000358.1 GCA_934643435.1 uncultured Collinsella sp. | reverse complement strand
GGCGGCAAAAGAAAAGCCCCCGACCCGTTTTCGCAGGTCAGGGGCTTGCAATCGCCTAATGTGGACTATTCCCACTCAATCGTCGCGGGCGGCTTGGACGTGATGTCATAACACACGCGGTTGGCGCCGGGGACCTCGGCCACGATACGGCCGGAAATGCGGGCCAGGACGTCGTAGGGCAGTTTGGCCCAGTCGGCGGTCATGGCGTCGCTGGACTCGACGGCGCGCAGGATGATCGGGCGCTGGTAGGTGCGCTCGTCGCCCATAACGCCAACGGACTTAATGTCGGGCAGGACCGCGAAATACTGCCAGCAGCTGTGCTCGGAGTTGCGCTCGCCGGTCTGTTCAAACAGACGCTGGTTGTAGGCGTCGAGCTCCTCGCGCACGATGGCGTCGGCGTTCTTGAGAATCTCGAGCTTCTCCTTGTCGACCGCGCCGATGATGCGGATGGCCAGACCCGGGCCCGGGAAGGGCTGGCGGAACACGATGTGACCCGGCAGACCGAGCGCCAGACCAAGCGCGCGGACCTCGTCCTTAAAGAAGTGGTCGAGCGGCTCGATGAGGTCGAAGTGCACGCCCTCGGGGAACGGGATCAGATTGTGGTGGCTCTTGATGGTGGCCGTCTTGCCGCCCGTCTTGCGAGCGCCGGACTCGATGATGTCGGGGTAGATGGTGCCCTGAGCCAGGTACTTGACCGGCTTGCCATCGCACTCGAGCTGCTGCGCCACGGCGAAGAACTCTTTCCAGAACTGCGTGCCGATGATGCGGCGCTTCTCCTCGGGCTCGGTCACGCCGGCCAGAAGCTCGGCATAGCGGTCCTCGGCGTGGACGTGGATAAAGTCGACGTCAAACTGCTTGGTGAAGACCTCCTCCACCTGCTCGGGCTCACCCTTGCGCAGCAGACCGTGGTTGATGAACACACAGGTCATCTGCTTGCCCACGGCGCGGGCGCCCAGCGCAGCCACGACGGAGGAGTCGACGCCACCGGACAAGGCCAGAATCACGCGGTCGTCGCCGACCTTCTCGCGGAACTCGGCCGTCATGGTCTCGACCAGGTTGTCCATGCTCCAGTTGGGCTCCAGGCCGCAGATCTCAAACAGGAAGTTGCTCAGCAGCTGCTGACCGTACTCGGAGTGCTTGACCTCGGGGTGGAACTGCGTGGTGAAAATCTTGCGCTCGACGCACTCCATGGCGGCAACCGGGCACACGTCGGTGCTGGCGGTAACGGTAAAGCCCTCGGGCACCTCGGAGACAGCATCGCGGTGACTCATCCACACGGTCTGCTCCATGGGCGTGGAGTTAAAGAGCTTGGCGCCGGCCGTACGCGTGATGGTGGCGCGGCCGTACTCGCCCACCTCGGAGTGGCCGACCTTGCCGCCGAGCGTCACGGCCGTGATCTGATGGCCGTAGCAAAAGCCCAGGACGGGAAGGCCCAGGTCAAAGATGGCGGGATCGATGGACGGAGCGTCCTCGGCGTACACAGAAGCCGGGCCGCCAGAAAGGATGAGCGCAGAGGCGTTCATATCGCGAATCTCGTCGGCCGAGATGTCGCAGGGGACAATCTCGGAATACACGTTGAGGTCGCGGACGCGACGGGCAATGAGCTGACCGTACTGCGCACCAAAGTCGAGTACGAGGACCTTTGCGGAAGCCTTTTGATCCATGGTTTCCCCCTCTTGTTGGCGGGGAGCCGGTGCCCACCCGCGCGAATAAACGAAAACAGCTTACATAGTGTACACGTTATATGGGGTTTCTCGTCCCTCGCAGCCATCAGAGCACGGCAAACGCACGACCTGGCCCCTATTTGACGGCGATTGAAGTGTTACTAAACGTTACAGATGATGTAATACGTTTGAACATTGAACGCGCTGTGCCACAATACTGACGAACGACTCCGCCCTCGCGGCGACAAAATTGATAGGAATACCAGCATGAAGCGCATCCTTCTCATCGCCACGGGCGGCACCATCGCATCGACCGAGGACGGCAACGGCCTCTCCCCCGCCCTGACCGGTGAGGA
>CAKUCJ010000357.1 GCA_934643435.1 uncultured Collinsella sp. | reverse complement strand
AAGGTGCACGCCTTGCGGCCGATCCGGTTCGACCGGGCCGCGCGGCAAGGAGATATATTGCCAGACCGGAGGGGCGTCCGGGGCGGGAATCTGGGCGCACACATTTCCTACACATTTTGGGAATTCTCGGGCCGCAATGCAAATAAAAGAGGGGACCTTGTTTCCAAGATCCCCTCCCCTGCCTATATACAGGAATAGGCTTTTTAAACCTTAGGCCAGCAGCTTGCGGCCGGACTCCTCGATTGCGTCAAGCGCTGCATCCGCCTCGGCGGCGTCTGCGCCCTTGGCAAAGATATAGAGCTTGATCTTGGGCTCGGTACCGGAAGGACGGACAATACCCTTGTTGCCACCCTCAAGGTCGAACTCAATGACGTTAGCCTTCGGCAGACCGTTCACGCAGGTGTTGTAGTCAACGACGGCCTCGATCTTGGACCCGGCGAGCTCCGCAGGCGGGTTCTCACGCAGACCGGCCATGATGCCAGCCATCTTTGCTGCACCCTCGGCACCCGGATAGCTCAGCGAAATCGTCTTGTTGTGATAGTAGCCATGCTTCTCATACAGCTCGTGCATAGCGTCGGCAAGGTTCTTGCCCTGCAACTTGTAATACTGAGCCATCTGGCAAATAAGCAGCGAGGTGCTGACGGCATCCTTGTCGCGCACGTGATCGCCAGCCAGGTAACCATAGCTCTCCTCGAAACCGAAGATAAAGCGATCGACCTCGCCGGCGTCGGAAAGCGACGTGATGATGTCGCCAATGTACTTGAAGCCCGTCAGGCAGCGGCGGAGCTCAAAGCCGTACTCGGCAGCCAGGGCATCAACCATAGCGGAAGACACGATCGTGGTGACGGCGACCTTCTTGGTGAGGTCCTCGCCACGAGCGGCGCGCGTCTTGCAGATATAGTCGAGCAGCAGAACGCCCATCTCGTTACCGGTCAGCAGCAGATAGTCATCGTCATTCTTAACGGCAACGCCAACGCGGTCGGCGTCAGGATCGGTTGCGAGCAACAGATCGGGGTGAACCTGCTCGCACAGATCGATACCCTTCTGCATGGCCTGACGGATCTCGGGGTTGGGATACGGGCAGGTCGGGAAATCGCCGTTGGGCTCCTTCTGCTCGGGGACGACTGTGACATCGGTAATGCCAGCGCGCTCGAGCACCGTGGTAACGGGAATGAGGCCGGTACCGTTGAGCGGGGTGTAGACGAGCTTAAGCGGAGCGCCGGCAATCTCCTCGGCAGAAAGGTTGGTCACGCCGCGGGCGAGCACTGCATCGTAATAGCGCTCGAGGCAGGAATCATCGATCCACTTGACCAGGCCCTGCTCGACAGCCTCGTCAAAGTCCATGGACTTCACGCCGGTGAACGTATCGGTCTCGGTGATAGCCTTGGAAATCGCGTCCGCAGCCTCGCTCGTGATCTGGCAACCGTCGGGACCGTAAGCCTTATAGCCGTTGTAGGGTGCCGGGTTATGGCTCGCAGTCATGCAGATGCCACCGGAGCACTCGAGGTCGCGAACAGCCCAGGAAAGCGTCGGCACCGGAGAAATCTTAGGATACACAAGGGCCGTAACACCGTTGGCGGCCAGAATGGCAGCGGTGGTCTTAACGAACAGTTCACCCTTATTACGACTATCGCGAGCGATGGCGACCGTCGGATTCTCGAACGTTGCGTTAAGGTAATCGGCAAAACCCTGCGTCGCGCGACCAACCGTATAGATATTCATACGGTTGGTGCCGGCACCGATCGTGCCGCGGAGACCGGCGGTACCGAAGGCAAGATCCTGGAAGAAGGCATCGGTGATGGCGTCCTCGTCACCCTGCTCCTTCATCGTGTTGAGCTCGGCCAGGAGCTCCTCGTCCTTGACATTGGCAATCCAAGTATCAAGCAGCTCGTGAACATCTGCCATGTGAGTCCTTCCGTCACAATCAATAAAACGACCCGTAAAACAGGACAAGCGCAGTAGCACGCTAAAGCAAATATTAGTCCATTGAGAACAAAGAACCGACCACAGAACGGTGAACGTTTATATTC
>CAKUCJ010000356.1 GCA_934643435.1 uncultured Collinsella sp. | reverse complement strand
AAGATATTATTACCAAGTCTTTTCCTGCTTCAGGCGCACCTTCACGACCTGAAGCCACATTTGCCCAGAGGAGGTGACAATATGAAGGCTTATGAACTGCTGTTCTTTGTTGACCCGTCGCTCGACCCCGAGACTCGTCTCGCTGTTATGAAGCGTATCGATACCACGATCGCTGAGGGCGCTGGCAAGGTCGACTCCGTTGACGAGTGGGGCAAGCGCAAGCTCGCCTACGAGATCAACGACCTCACCGATGGTGACTACACCCTCATCAACTTCCACGCAGATCCTACCCAGATCGCCGAGCTTGATCGCGTCCTGCGCATCACCGACGCTGTGGTCCGCCACATGATCGTCCGTCGCGACGACCAGGAGTAAGACTGTCGTTTTGGACTGGGCTTGTGCCCCAAGAGGAAGTAGTGAGTTATGAGCATCAATCGAGTGAACATCACCGGTAACCTCACCCGCGATCCCGAGCTGCGCGCCACCGCCGGCGGAACCCAGGTTCTGTCCTTTGGCGTCGCCGTGAACGATCGTCGCCGCAACGCGCAGACTGGCGAGTGGGAGGACTATCCCAACTTTGTCGACTGCACCATGTTCGGCACCCGCGCCGAGGCCGTGAGCCGTTTCCTGGCAAAGGGAAACAAAGTCGCGATCGAGGGCAAGCTGCGCTACAGCTCTTGGGAGCGCGACGGCCAGCGCCGGAGCAAGCTTGAGGTCATCGTCGATGAGATCGAGTTTATGAGCTCCCGTGGTGGTCAGGGTGGCTACGACCAGGGCGGTTACGCCCCCGCAGCCCCTGCAGCGCCCGCACCGCGTCCTGCCGCACCGGTGGCTACGCCGCCCGCGGTCGACGTCTACGATGAGGACATCCCGTTCTAAGGGTTGTTCACCTATTTTTGAGTGAGAGGCGGCTTCGGTTCGCCGAAGTTGCCAAATGAAAGGTATTTTGACATGGCTAATGATTATTCTGCACGTCAGCCGCGTCGTAAGTACTGCCAGTTCTGCAAGGAGAACACTGAGTTCATCGACTATAAGGACACTCAGCTTCTCCGTAAGTACATGACCGACCGTGGCAAGATCAAGCCCCGTCGCGTCACTGGCGCTTGCACGCAGCATCAGCATGACATCGCCAACGCCATCAAGCGCGCCCGCGAGATGGCTCTCCTGCCGTACACCGTCCCCGTGGTTTCCTCTCGTGGCAACCGCGACCGCGGCTAAGAAGGGAGACGCATCATGAAGGTTATTCTTCTCGATGAGATCAAGGGCAAGGGCGGCGAGGGTGACGTCGTAGAGGTCGCTCAGGGTTACGCTGAGAACTTCCTGTTCCCCAAGAAGCTCGCTGTTGCCGCCACCAAGGGCAACCTCAAGCAGCTTGACGAGCGTCGCAACAACATCGCCAAGCGCGAGGCCGTCCGTCTGGCTACCGCCAACGAGACCAAGGCTGCCTTCGAGGGCAAGACGGTCACCGTTGACGTCAAGGTCGGCGACGAGGGCATCCTCTTTGGCTCCGTTACCGCCGCTATGATCGCTGATGCCATCAAGGCTCAGCTCGGTATGGACATCGACCGCAAGCGCGTCGAGCTCGGTAAGCCCATCAAGGTTGCCGGTGCCCACGCCGTTGCCATCTCGCTGTACCGCGAGATCAAGGCCGAGGTTGTCGTTCTCGTCGGCGTTACCGCCGAGGAGCTCGCTGCCGAGGCTGAGGTCGAGGAGGCCGCTGAGGTCGCCGAGGCCGAGACCGCCGAGGTCGAGACTGAGGCTGCTGCCGAGTAGCACTTGCTGCAACGCAACAATCTTGTTCTAAGAAGGGCGCTCTGGGAGACCAGGGCGCCCTTTTATTTTTTTTGCGTTGAGCGAGCGCCATGGTGGACGTTTTGGCGAAGTCCTACATATGGGACCGTTCATCCGTTTGGTTCGGTGATGATTGCCAAGGCGCGGCTTGTTTTAAAGCGGTGGCTGATACTATGGATGCTCGCAAGCGATATGAATGAGGATGCTCATGGCATATGACGACAGGGAGACGGGGCTGACGGT
>CAKUCJ010000355.1 GCA_934643435.1 uncultured Collinsella sp. | reverse complement strand
AATAGGGACTGTTTGGCCTTCTAGCAGCCAAAACAGTCCCTATTTCACCGCAACTTATGGGGGGATGTGGCGTTGTCGCTATTCGAAGCGTGATTCCAGGCTCGACAGGCCATTGAGCGTCAGGTCGTTGGCGACCGCCGATACGCGCTCAATGGGAACCGAGCCGTCGGACAGTGCCCAGGTGCGATAGATGCCGATAATGCCCGAAAGCAAGAACGCCAGGTAGTAGTCGAACATCTCGTCCTTAAGGCCCTCGGGCAGCAGACCGCGCTCGGCGATCTCGTGCTCGAGCGGCACACGCAGGCGAGCCATAAAGTCATCGAGCGGTATGTTTTCGATAAGCTGGCGATTGAGAACCAGGTTATTGCACAGTGCCTCGTTGACAGTTTTGAAGAACGTCGCCGCGGCACCGAGTGCACGCTCGTTGGTGTCGCCTCCCATGGACGAAAGCGTCTTCTCGACCGAGTCGACGATCATCTCGACCACGTCGACGGCAATGGCGTCAAGCAAGCCGTCAACGGTTCCAAAGTGCACGTAGAACGTCTTGCGGTCGACATTTGCCTCGCGCGCGATGGCGCTCACGGTGATATCGGCCAGGGGCTTTTCCATCAGCAGGCGCTCAAAGGCCGAAAGAATAGCATTGCGGCTGCGGACGATACGGCGGTCAAGGCGCGGTTTGGTGGTTGCCATAATCGTGTCCCCTTCAAGTCAACTGTTCACAGTCGCTCCTGGACATGTGAGAGATAATCAACGTAAGAGGATTATCCTACAACTCGCAGCACACTGACGAGCAACATCAAGAACGCACGACTCGCCTACCGAGCCTTGGAGCCCTTCTTTTTGTTAAGTGCCGCTGGAGAGACGCGAATGCCGTCACCTGTCTGGCGCACATAGGACTTACGAGCCGGTTTAGAGGCCGCAGGATCATTCTGAACGCGCTGCTTAGGATCAACGGTAACCTGAGACGCAGGATGAGTTTTAGCGGTCACAGAGGGCGTCTGAGGCGTTCGACCAAACTTGCGCATCACGCGATCCCAGCGCGCATGGATGCTCTCGTTGTGAGCGCTCTTAAGTCCCAGCAGGGGCGCGGCCAAAATGGTCGGCGCGATAAACGTGATGAGGCGCCACAGCAGATAACCGGCGGTCGAAGCCGGCCCAAAAAAGTGGCCCAGGAACAGCGCGAAGCCGCCTTCGGCGCCACCGGTGCCACCGGGCAGAGGAACCGCGGAGCTCAGCAGCTGCACAAAGGCGCTGGCAGCCATGACCGAGAAAAAGTCGACTTCGTGGTGGCCGAAGGCAAGCATCAGGAAGTAAGGCACGAGGTAGAAAAACGCGAGCTGCAGCATGGTGATAACCACCGTGAGCAGCATGGACGAAAAGTGGCCGGCCGAAAGCTTGAACTTTTCGGAGAACGAATAAATCTCGCCGTCGACAAAGGTGCGCCAGCCCTCGATCTTGGTGGCCGAGACACCCATGCGCTCAAGCCAATTGATGATGCAGTGCGCGACGCGCGTGACGGTCTTGGGCATGAGCGCGACGGCGAAAATGCCCAGTAGAATGCAGCAGTGACCGCCAAAGCTAAAGACGCACAGCAGCGTCATATCGCCATAGCGCTCGGCGAAAAACGGCATGCGGGCGAGCAGCAGGATAGCGCCCCACGCTACGAGGCCAAACTGGTACACGATAAAGCGCGTGAACTGCGTGGCTCCGGCCTCGCCAACGTTTTGGCCCGCCTTGGTTAGGCGGTATATCTGGGCAGGCGTGGAGCCCATCATCATGGGCGTCAGGTTGCCAAAGAAGATGCCGCTCGCCTCGACCGAGATGAGGTCGCGGATGCCGACGGGTGAGTTGGGATCGAGCCAGACGGCGATCGCATAGGCCACGATGCCAAAAACCAAATACAGGAACATGCAAAAGCACGCGACAAGAAGCCACGACATCTGAACGCTCGACATGGCAGCCCAGAACTGCCCCATCTGACCGGTCACAACCAGATAGACGATATAGCCCACCAGCACGACGCCGATGAAAATAG
>CAKUCJ010000354.1 GCA_934643435.1 uncultured Collinsella sp. | reverse complement strand
GGCTAATGACGCGATACGGAAGGCCCAGCTGCTGCAGCAGGTACTCGGCCTCGGCGGTCATGCTCTCGAGCTCCTCGTCGGACTCCTCCGGCTTGGCGAACTTGACCATCTCGACCTTGTCGAACTCGTGCTGGCGAATGATGCCGCGGGTGTCGCGACCAGCAGAGCCGGCCTCCTCGCGGAAGCAGGGGGTGAAGGCGGTGTAGCGACGCGGCAGAGTGTCGGCGTCCAGAACCTCGCCGGCGTGCAGGTTGGTGAGCACGACCTCGGCGGTGGGGATCAGGAAGTTGTCGCCCGAGACGTGATAGGCATCGTCCTCGAACTTGGGGAGCTGACCCGTGCCAAACATGGTCTGACGCTTGACGACGATGGGCGGCCACCACTCCTTAAAGCCACGGCTGGTGTGCGTGTCCAGGAAGAAGTTGATGAGGGCGCGCTCCAAGCGGGCGCCGGCGCCACCTAGAACGGTGAAGCGGCTGCCGGAAAGCTTGTTGCCGCGCTCGAAGTCGAGAATGTCCAGATCGGTGCCCAGGTCCCAGTGCGGCTTAAAGTCGAAGTCGAACTCGCGCGGGGTGCCCCAACGGCGACGCTCGATGTTCTCGTCCTCGTCCTTGCCAAACGGGGTGGCCTCGCACGGGATGTTGGGCAGGTGGGCCATAAAGTCGTACTGCTCCTGCTCGAGGGCGGTGCGGCGCTCGGCCAGGCCATCGATCTTCTCGTTGACGGCGCGCACGGCCTCCTTGGCAGCCTCGGCCTCGTCCTTCTTGCCCTCCTTCATCAGGGCGCCGATCTTCTTGGACTCGGCGTTACGCGTGGCCTGGAGCTCCTCGACCTCGGTGATGACGGCACGACGCTCGTCATCGAGCTCAAAGAACTTCTCGCGATCCCAGGACGTCTGGCGATTAGCCATGGCGGTGTCGATGGCATCGGGGTTCTCGCGAACAAACTTGATATCAAGCATTAGATCCTCCGGCGATATACATTCCATTTAGGTTGCAACCTTGTACATGTATGGGCAAGTATATACTTATGAGCGTTTACGACCCAACTCAACTACGCAAGAAGGCACCCAATGGACGCAGTTTTTTCCTTTTTGTTTGGCACCCGCACCGGTTTTGCCATCCTTTTCGCCGGCGGCATCCTGCTGTTTGCGATTCTTGCCTTTGTAATGGAGAAGCGCACCCATAAGATGTACGTCGACCGTGGACCCAAGTCCGAGGACGAGGAAGACAGCTTCTGGGACTAACCTGCCAAAAAGGGACAGGTTTATTTTGGTCGGTTTTATCTGGGCAAATGCAGGCGCCCCGCAACTGGAATTGAGCCAGTTGCGGGGCACTTTTTGCTAAAGGGACAAAACCGCAGGAAAAACCTGCCAAAATAAACCTGTCCCTTTTTGGTCGGTTTTACTGGAGGGTGGCGTCAATGGCCTTGACCAGGGCGCTGCGCATGCCGGCGTCCTCGAGCGCGACGACGCCCTTGATGGTGGCGCCACCGGGCGAGCACACGGCGTCCTTCATTGCGGCGGGATGCTGACCGGTTGCCAGCTGCAGCTTTGCCGTACCCAGCACCATCTGGCTCACGATGCGATAGGCATCGGCGCGCGGGATGCCGTGCTTGACGGCCGCGTCACCCAGGGCTTCGATCGCCATGGCGACAAATGCCGGCGCGCAACCGCCCACGGTGCCGCCCACAAACAGCAGGCTCGTGTCGAGCTCGACCACAGTTCCGAGCTTTCCGAGCAGGCCGAGCACCGTATCGCGCTGCTCGCCGCTAAGCGTGGACGCCTTCTCGCAGGCGATAACGCCCTCGTCCACCGAAACCGGCGTGTTGGGCACCGTCGAGATGTGAGCGACGCCCGGCAGAACCTGCTCCCACTTGGCGCTGTCCCAGGTCCAGGCGACCGAAAGGACGATCTTGTCGGCAAGCGCGTCCTTCAGCGGCGCGAAGACCTTCTCGATCATGTACGGCTTGACCGCAGCGACCACGATATCGGATGCGGCGACAACCTCTGCCGCATCATGGCAGGCGGACATGCCGCGCGCCTCGCAACGCTCAACGAGGGCGTC
>CAKUCJ010000353.1 GCA_934643435.1 uncultured Collinsella sp. | reverse complement strand
CGCCTGTTTATGGAGAAGCTCCGTCGCATCTTTGTGACGCTGGGCATTTCCGACTGCTCCATGGAGAAGGGCTCCATGCGCTGCGACGGCAACGTGTCGCTGCGTCGCCGCGGCGAGACCAAGCTGGGCACCAAGACCGAGCTCAAGAACCTCAACTCGTTTAAGAGTCTGCACGACGGCCTTGCCTACGAGATCTGCCGCCAGGCCGAGGTGCTCGAGGAGGGCGGCATCATCTATCAGGAGACCCGCCACTGGGAGCCCAGCCGCAAGCGCACCGTGGTCATGCGTGTGAAGGAGACGGCCGACGACTATCGCCTGTTCCCCGATCCCGACCTGGCGCCGTTCGACTTGGACGACGAGTTCATCGCTCGCTGCCGTGGCGAGATTCCCGAGCTGCCCGATGCCAAGCGCGCCCGCTTTGAGGCCGACTTTGGCATTAAGGCGGCAGACGCCGAGCAGATCGCCGGCGACCCCGAGTTTGCCGAGTTCTTTGAGGCAGCCGCTACCGGTATGGCCGGCAAGGAAGCTCAGACGGTCGCAAACCTGCTGGTCAACGAGATGATTGCCTACCTTAAGGGCGCGGGCGCGTCGCTCGTCGAGTCCGGCATCGCGCCGGCTCAGGTGGCCGCACTTGCCAAGCTGTTGGCGACCGATGTCATCAGCTCCAACCAGGCGCACGAGGTCTTTGAGGCCATGGCCCAGACCGGCGACGACCCCAACAAGATCGTCGACGAGCGCGGTATGCGTCAGGTGAGCGATGCCGGCGCGCTGCAGCCGATCGTGGACGAGGTGCTGGCAAACTGCGCCGAGCAGGCGCAGCAGTACCGCGACGGCAACCAGAAGGTCATCGGCTTTTTGGTGGGCCAGTGCATGAAGGCGAGCCGCGGCAAGGGCAACCCGAAGCTCTTCAACGAGTTGCTGAGAACGTCGCTCTCGTAAGCGGGAACCGAGGGGCCGGGCGCAGGGCCTTGCCTCTCAATTTCGGACAGTCCTGACTCACGACGGAGGCGCCACTGGCGCCTCCTGTTCGTGCGGAACTCATTGAGAGGCAAGGCCCTGCGCCCGGCCCCTCGGTTCCGTTACGACTCGGTCGTTCGGGTCAGGTGGGCTGAATTGAATTTGGTGAATGAGGGCGCCGTTGGCGCCCTCATTCTTTATATATGTTGGGAGCGCCAGGTGGTGGGGGTGGTGCCGGTGTGTTGCTTGAAGGCTTGGGCGAAGGCGGCCTGCTGAGGGTAGCCTAGACGCTCTGCAACCTGCGCTATCGTGAGCGAGCTATCGGTCAAAAGGTCCTGTGCTCGCTCTATACGGCGTCTGCGAATGTAGGCGCCCAGGGACTCGCCAGTTTGGGCTTTAAAGGTGGCGCACAGCTTGGAGCGGCTTGTGTAGAGCCCCTCGGCCACCTCGTTGATACCCACATGTCTGCCCTTATCGAGCGAGCGTTCTACAAGGCTCGTCGCTTCCTCGGCAATAGTCACGCTGGCACGCGTGTCTGCCGCCTGCCGCGCCAGCTTGTGGGCCGCGCGCGAACAGGCGAGCTCGGCGACCATGGCTTCCACAATGCCCTGCATATAGATATGTCCGCCTACGGTACGGGCGCGTTCCTCGTTAATCCGGCGCAGCGTGTGGCAGATGGCGGACGTCGCCTCTTCGTGCCACGGCTCGGCAAACGCCTCGAAGACTCCCGCGAACTCGCTCGGATAGCGGCTCTCCAACTCGTCAAAATAGCCGGGCAAAAAGAGCACCGAGCGCGAGTGGTAGAGCTGCCCTGCAAACAGCGGGCTCAGCTCCTCGCCGCAGTTATCTTGAATAAAACTGCAAATCGCATTGTTCGGCCACGGTCCGCGCAGCGGCTTAAGGTTCGCAGGCGTTATGCCGGCCTCGGGCATGCATGCGAGCGTGGACGCACTGATCTCGCTCACGCAGGCATACGGCTCGGGCGTGTACTCGACTAGGTGCATGTCGCGGGTCGGAGTAATGAAATGCTCCATGACGATGCAGCTGGGGGAGAGGGGCATGATCCATGCGCGGCCGTGCGCCCGGTCGTTTGCCACCTCGCCGGTAAAGACGGCGCCCTTGCCGGTAAGCTC
>CAKUCJ010000352.1 GCA_934643435.1 uncultured Collinsella sp. | reverse complement strand
TCATTTAAGTCTGTCCCCAATGAGTAGGTGCGGAAAGGGTGTGAATGTTTGATTTACGCGCTATGATGTGCCCTTGCATAGAGAGCCCGGCGGAATGGTAACGGTCGCCGGGACACGTTTTTTGAAAGGACAATCATGTCAGAAGAACTTCGTTCCATCCCGCCCCAACACGGGTCCTTTGTATTTACGTCGGAGTCGGTGACCGAAGGTCATCCCGATAAGATTGCTGACCAGATCAGCGACGCCGTACTCGACGCAATCCTCGCCAAAGAAATAGAGCTGCAAGAGCAGGGCTATATTGCACCCAATGGCGTGCCAGCCAACGTTGAGAACGTCCGCTGCGCCTGCGAGACCCTCGTGACCACCGGCACCGTCATCGTTGCCGGCGAGATCCGCACCCAGGCCTACGTCGACGTGCAGGAGATTGCCCGTGGCGTTATCCGCCGCATTGGCTACAACCGCGCAAAGTTCGGTTTTGACTGCGATACCTGCGGCGTTATGAGCCTCATCCACGAGCAGTCGCCCGATATCGCCCAGGGCGTCGACGAGTCCTTCGAGACCCAGACCGGCGCCACCACCGACCCGATCGACCTGATCGGCGCCGGCGACCAGGGCATGATGTTCGGCTACGCCTCCAACGAGACCAAGACTCTCATGCCCATGCCGCACTACCTGGCAAGCCGCTTGGCCGAGCGCCTGGCCGCCGTTCGCCACGACGGCACCCTGCCCTACCTGCGCCCCGACGGCAAGACCCAGGTCACCGTGCGCTACGAGGACGGCAAGCCCGTCGAGGTCACGACCATCGTCATCTCCACGCAGCACGCTGCCGTGATCGAGGACATGGGCAAGATCAAGGCCGACCTCATCGAGCATGTCATCACGCCGGTCATGGCTGCCGAGAACATGCCGTGGGACGGCGCCGACATCTACGTGAACCCCACCGGTCGCTTTGTTGTGGGCGGCCCCATGGGCGACACGGGCCTGACCGGCCGCAAGATCATCGTCGACACCTACGGCGGCTACGGCCGTCACGGCGGCGGCGCCTTTAGCGGCAAGGACTGCACCAAGGTCGACCGCTCCGCCGCGTACGCCGCGCGCTGGGTCGCCAAGAACGTGGTCGCCGCCGGCCTGGCCGACCGCTGCGAAGTCGAGCTGGCCTACGCCATCGGTGTTTCCAAGCCGCTGTCGATCATGGTCGACACCTTCGGCACCGCCAAGGTCGCCGAAGCCAAGATCGTCGAGGCCGTCGAGAAGACCTTCGACCTGCGCCCGGGCGCAATCATCCGCGACCTGGACCTGCGTCGCCCGATCTACGAGAAGACAGCAGCCTACGGCCACTTCGGCCGCGAAGACGCCGACTTCACCTGGGAAAACACCGACCGAGTCGACGAACTCAAAGCAGCCTGCGGCCTCTAATTAAGAACCGCTAAGGTCGCAACAACACACACGCTTTCAAAAGAAGTACCGCCCCCAAGCGGTACTTCTTTTTTATTAACCCGGTAGCGAAGATGAGCCAACACGGGACACGGAATAAGTCACCAGCCGATGAATTTTGCAGCACAGCCGCCCCAACCATGTATCCTAAGTCCCGAGGGACGGGGCATAAGGTCGATCGCGAGTTCCGCACGAGCCGGAGAGCACTTAATGTGCTCTCCGTGCGAACAAGACTGTCCGAGCAGGCGACCTTATGCCCCGCCCCTCGGGACGACGAGCCACGTAAAGGAGCAGCCATGGCAGGCAAGCCGCAAACACTAGCTACGACCTCGGCATTCGAGATCTTGGGCCCCGTCATGGTCGGCCCCAGCTCATCGCACACCGCCGGCGCCCTGCGGTGCGCCCAGGTGGCCGCGAGCCTGCTGGAGGGGCGCATCACCAAGGTCACCTTCGGCCTGTGGAACTCCTTCGCGCACACCTACCGCGGCCACGGCACCGATCGCGCGCTCGTCGCAGGCATCCTGGGCCTCGACACCGACGACGAGAACATCAAGCAGGCCTTCGACCTCGCACGCGAGCAGGGCCTCGAATATCACTTTGACATCAAGGGCGACGACGCCTCCATTCACCCCAACACCGTCGACATCGACATGGTCGACGAC
>CAKUCJ010000351.1 GCA_934643435.1 uncultured Collinsella sp. | reverse complement strand
CGCGCCACGTCCTTAACGGATACCGATTTTTTAACAGCGGCCATAGGTCGATCTTTCTATGTCAACGATGCCATCGCGGGCATCCCAACAGACAAAATGAACGCCTCCAAGTATATCTAACGCCTCCCCCGCCATACGCTCACCACCCAAAACCTACCGTTCACCGACAATTCTGCGTCCCCGAACGGCTTTTGTCGCCCAAATGTTAACGTTGCCATTGTGCAAACACAGAGCCACCGGGCGGCTCAAACGTTTACGCGCAAGGAATCGACGGTCCACAGGCACAGGGGCCACCGGTTCGCGTCTTTTTTTGTGTCACAAAATGGCAACGTCAACATTTTGGCAAACAAGGTCCAAACGTTACCATCGTTGCTAACCCACCGACTCTTAGGAGCTTTGCATGGAGCAACTCATCGCCACCATCGAAAAGGGCCAGCCCCTTTTCAACGCGATCGCCCGCAACAAGTACCTCAAGGCGATCCGCGACGGCTTTATCTCCGTCATCCCCATCATCATCTTCTCGTCCATTTTCTGCCTGGTGGCCTCGGTCCCCAACATCTGGGGTTTCTACTGGCCCGATGACATCAACAACGCCCTGTGGAAGTGCTACAACTACTCCATGGGCATCCTGGCCATCGCCTGCGCCGCCACCACCGCCAAGCACTTCGCCGACGCTCAGAACCGTGACCTGCCCAAGAACAACCAGATCAACTTTATCTCCTGCATGTGCGCGGCCATCATCGGCTTCCTGCTGCTTTCGAGCGACACGATCTCCACGGATGCCGCCAGCGGCTTCAACACCACCTACCTTGGCTCCAAGGGCCTGCTGACCGCCTTCATCGCTGCGTTTGTGACCGGCATCATCTACAAGTTCTTTATCAAGCGCAACATCACCGTCAAGATGCCCGAGCAGGTTCCGCCCAACATCTCGCAGACCTTTAAGGACATCATCCCCTTCTCCGTCTGCATCACCGTCTTTTGGGTCTTTGACATCGTCTTCCGCTCTGCCTTTGGCTTCTGCTTTGCCCAGGGCGTCATCCAGGTGTTCCAGCCCTTGTTCACCGCCGCCGACGGCTACATCGGCCTCGCTGTGATCTACGGCGCCATGAGCCTCTTCTGGTTCGTCGGTGTCCACGGCCCCTCGATCGTCGAGCCTGCCATCGCCGCCGCCCTCGTTGCCAACATGACCGACAACCTGGCTGCTTACCAGGCCGGTCAGCACGCTTCTGCCGTCCTGACGCAGGGCGCCCAGTACTTCGTCGTCTGCATGGGCGGCACCGGCGCCACGCTCGTCCTCGTCTTCATGTTCTGCTTCCTGGCTAAGTCCCAGGAGATGCGTGCGGTCGGTAAGGCCTCCATCGTCCCGGTCTGCTTCGCCGTCAACGAGCCGCTGCTGTTCGCCGCGCCCATCGTGCTCAACCCCGTCTTCTTTGTCCCGTTTGTCTTTGCCCCGATCGCCAACGTCTGGATCCTCAAGGTCTTTATCGACTTCCTGGGCATGAACGGCTTTATGTACACCCTGCCTTGGACCGTTCCCGGCCCCATCGGCACCATCATGGGCCTGGGCTTCCAGCCGCTCGCCTTTGTGATGCTCGCCATCATCCTGGTCGTCGACTTCCTTCTGTACTACCCGTTCTTCCGTGCCTATGACGCCCAGAAGTGCGCCGAGGAGGCCGAGATCTCCCAGGAGGAGCTCGACGCCAAGAACGCCGAGAAGGCTGCCAAGCTCAACGATGCCTTCCAGGGCAAAACCGATGCCAAGAGCGTTGCAGACGGCGCTGCCGCCGAGGCCGTAAAGACCGATGCCGCTCCCGCTGCAGCCCCCGCCGCCGAGGCCACGGCCGCCAGCGACCTCAACGGCAAGCGCGTGCTCGTGCTCTGCCAGGGTGGCGGCACCTCGGGCCTGCTCGCCAACGCGCTGGCCAAGGCCGCCAAGGAGCGCGGTATCGACCTGGAGACCGCTGCCGACGCCTATGGCAACCACGTCGACATGCTCCCCGACTTTGACCTGGTCGTCCTGGCCCCGCAGGCCGCGAGCTACCTGGCCGACCTGCAGAAGGACTGCGAGCGCGTGGGCAACAAGTGCGTCGCCTGCCGCGGCA
>CAKUCJ010000350.1 GCA_934643435.1 uncultured Collinsella sp. | reverse complement strand
CGCCCAGCTTGAGCGCCGACACAATGTACTCGTCATCCGAAAACGTGGTCAGGAACACCACGCGTGCCGCGGGGTCGCGCTCGAGGATCTCGCGCGCCGCCGAAAGGCCGTCACGCCCCGGCATTTGGATATCGAGCAGCGCGATGTCGGGTGCATGCTCGGCATAGAGCGCGACCGCGTCGTTGCCGTCGGCGCCGGTGCCCACGACTTCGATCTGCGGCTGGGCACCCAGGATAATCTTGAGCGAATCGACCACCAAGCGGTCGTCGTCGACAACTATGAGCCTCATCGGGCGTCATCTCCTTGCTGTTTAGGGACGGTGGCAAACACGCGCCAGCCGGGGGCACCGGCGCGTGGGCCGGCAGTGAAGGTCCCGCCAAGCGCCTCGATGCGTTCGCGCATGGAGGCGAGCCCCATGCCTTCTGCGACGTTGCGGCTGCACGCCGGGGTCGCGTCCGCGCCATCATCGGTAATGATGAGCTGGTAAAACGACGGATGTTCCATACATCGCACGGTGACCGCTTGGGCGTGCGCATGGCGTATGGTGTTGGAGAGTGCCTCGCGCAGGACCGCCGCAAAGCAGTTGGCAACGTTGGCTGGTGCATGCTCGGCCAAAACCTCAAGTTCAATCTGCGGACCGCCGTCCGAGCGCGCGTCCTCAACGATGCGTTCGAGCTGCACGGAGAGATTGGCTGCGTTGTCGTTGAGCGCATGGACGCTCGAGCGCACGAGCTGAAGAGCCTCGTCAACGGTGTGCTTGACGTCGGCGAAGTCGGCGGCGACGCCGGGCTCGTCGGCATGGACCACGCGCAGGGCCTCGGTCTGTAGCGAAGCACGCGTGAGCTGGTGGCCGACGTTATCGTGGATTTCACGCGCGATGCGGGCGCGCTCGGCGAGCGTCGCGAGCTCGACCTCGTAGTCCTGGCGGTCGGCAAGGTCGCGGTTGCGTGCCTCGAGCGCGAGGGCTCGTTCCTGCAGCTCGTCACGGGTGCGACGCATGCGCTCCTGCTCACGTTCCAACTGGGCGGTGCGCAACGACAGTAAGGTGGCGGCGACCGAAAGGATGGCGGTCAACAGGAGCGTTCGGGTGGTGAGCACGCCGGAGCGAAGGCCTGCGGCGAGCGCGAGGGCAAAGACGGCGGCAATTCCCAGCGCAGGCCAGACGTGCTCGCGGCGCACGTGTCGCGCGATGTCATAGAAGGCGAGGGGCGCAAACGGCATAAACGACGGCACAAAGACGGCTACGATGACGTAGGCGTAGCTGCCGGCCTCGCTCACGCGACGCGCGCGTTCTCCCCGTGCGACTTCTGCCGCCGAGGTGGCTATGACGCCAAGGCAAAACGCCGCGACCAAGTGAGCGTCCACAGCAAGGCCCAGGGCGGCTGCGATACAGCACGCCAGCACGATCGATTTGTCGAATAGCCTGTTCATACGGGTATTGTACGCGATGCCGCGCGCGGGGGAGGCCCCACCGGGAGCAACCGTGACATTCCTCCCGGCAAGGGAAACCTGCAGCTTTACCCCGCGACCAATCGCTCCATCGAAGCAAGTTTGCTAGCTGTATCTATCATTTTTGCTAGATACAGCTAGCAAAAATGATAGATACAGCTATCAGCTGGGGACAAACACTGATTAATTTGTCCCACCTCTTTCTTGCCGCTTGCGGGACCTGCCGCTCGGCTCGCACTCGTGACAAAGCTCACTGGTGCGGCCCGCCCGCTCCTGCGATGATGCAATCGTACCGGGCCACGACCAACAGAAGGGCCGCCTCATGACTGACATCGTCCACGTCGAAAACCTCGTCAAGCGCTATGACGACCTTATCGCGCTCGACCACTTTAACCTGCACATCGCCCCCGGCGAGATCTTTGGCTTGCTCGGCCCCAACGGCTCGGGCAAAACCACGTCCATCAACTGCATCCTGCAGCTGCTCGCCTACGACAAGGGCACCATCGAGCTGTTCGGCGAGCCCATGACGCCCGCCCGCTACGACCTTAAGCGCCGCATCGGCGTGGTGCCGCAGCAGGTAGCGGTGTTCGACGAGCTCACCGTGCGCGAGAACATCGATTATTTCTGCAGCCTCTACGTCAACGACCGCAAGCGCCG
>CAKUCJ010000349.1 GCA_934643435.1 uncultured Collinsella sp. | reverse complement strand
CGCCCGAGGTGCCGTCCTGGTAGGCGTGCGTAAAGTCGCGGTTAAAGCAGCGCTTGAGCTGGCGCTGACGGGCGGCTTCCTCGTCCTTAGCCACGGCGGCTCCGGCCAGCATGTCGTCAATCTCGCGACGGTACACGTCGACGATGGAGTACACGTAATCGGGCGCCTTCATGCGGCCCTCGAGCTTGAGTGATGCGGCGCCGGCGTCATACAGACGGCGGACGAGCTGCGAGGTGTTGGTGTCGCGCGGGCACAGCGCGCGCTCGCGACCGGCAGGGGAGAGCGAGCGACCGTTCTCGTCGATCAGCTCGTAGGGCAGGCGGCAGGGCTGGGCGCACATGCCGCGGTTGGCCGAACGACCCGCCATGGCAAAGCTCGAAAGCAGGCACAGGCCCGAATAGCAAAAGCAGATGGCGCCGTGGCTAAAGACCTCAAGGTCCACATCGGGCGCAGCGTCGTGAATGGTGGCGATCTCATCGATGGAGAGCTCGCGCGAGAGGGTCACACGGTCGGCGCCCTGCTCGCGGCACCACACGGTCCCGCGGTCGTCGTGGATGTTCGCCTGGGTCGAGATGTGCGTCTCGATGCCGGGCATCGTGCGCTTGACCTCAAAGAATAGGCCCCAGTCCTGGATAATGAAGGCATCGGCGCCCAGCGTGGAGCAGCGATGGATGAGCTGCAGCGCGTCGCCCATCTCGGACTGTTTGATGACGATGTTGACCGTGACGTAGACGCGCGACCCGGCTAGATGCGCGGCACGGCATGCCTGCTCAAAGGCCTCGTCGGTAAAGTTGGTGGCCTTGCGGCGGGCGTTAAAGCTGCCCATGCCGCAGTAGATGGCGTCGGCGCCTGCGGCGAGTGCGGCGGCGAAGGGCTCGGGCCCTCCGGCGGGCGCCAAAAGCTCGGGTCTGCGGTTGGTGGTTCGACTGGCGGTTGCGGTCATATCCTGCCTTTCAAAATGCTCAGATACTCAAAAGTATAGTGGGGCCGTCGCGGCGGGCGAGCCCTGTGGCCCAAGCAGGATAAAGTCTTCAGCAGCCCTTGCGAATCATGCTTAACGCCGCTGACGGAGCATGCCGTTCAGCGGCCGACAGGCGCCGTTGGGCGATAAAATATTCTCGCATCGTGATAATTATCTTGCATCAAGCAAGTTGCTCCCTTAGTATCCCAATCAAGCGCGGTGTTCAGACCGAACTGTGCCTCCCGGTGTGAACACCGCGCTCACGCTCTCTCAACTGTTCGTAAGGAGATAACCATGAGCAAGACCGTTGTGTCTTCTGATAACGCACCCGCAGCCATCGGCCCGTATTCCCCCGGCATCCAGACCGGCAACATGGTCTTCCTGTCCGGCCAGCTGGGCATTGACCCCGCGACCGGCAAGATGCCCGAGGGCGTCGAGGCCCAGGCCAAGCAGTCCCTCGCCAACGTCGAGGCCCTGCTGACCGTTGCCGGCGCCACCTTTGCCGATGTCGTCAAGACCACGGTCTACCTGGCCGACATCGCCGACTTCGCTGCCGTGAACGAGATCTACGCCTCCAAGTTCGTGGCTCCGTTCCCCGCGCGCAGCGCCTTCCAGGTTGCCGCCCTTCCGGCCGGCGGTCTGGTCGAGATCGAGGTTGTCGCCGCTCTCTAAGGCGTAGGCAAAACCCAGACATGACATGCAAAAAGGACCCCGCAGCGCGTGCGAGCTGCGGGGTCCTTTTTGTCAAGCGATGGGGCAAAAATGATTCGCGATCCTTCGTCGCATGCGGATCGCGGGACTAGCCCTCTTTGCGGACTTTTTGCAGGTAGCGGTAGACGCTGGGCTCAGAGATGCCCAGCGCGGTGGCGGCGCACGCCACAGCGCCCTTGAGCATGAACACGCCGTTGCCGTTGAGGTGGCGAATGACGTCCACGCGGTCGCTCTGGCCAAGCGATGCCGTATCCAGCCCGCGCGCGGTCAGCAACTCGGCAATGCTGCGGTCGATGAGTTCCTGCGTGGACTCCGACAAGCTCTCGACCTCGATAGGGGCGGGTTCCGTGCACGTCGGCGCTGCGTCGAAGCACGCCATGAGCTGCTGCGCCATGGCGTTGATATTGCGCACGGTTGAAAGATCGGTGTTGACGCAGAGCAT
>CAKUCJ010000348.1 GCA_934643435.1 uncultured Collinsella sp. | reverse complement strand
CCGCAGAACCACAGGTTGGTGGTGTTGTCGGTGGTACCCGTCTTGCCGGCATAGGGCTGGTTGACGCTCAGGGCGCCGGCGGCACCCGTGCCGCTGCCCTGCATTACACCGGTCAGGACGTCGGTCACCGCTGCGGCCTCGCCGGTGGAGAGCACTTGCGAGGGGTTGTCGGTGTGCTGGTACAGCACCGAGCCGGTACGCGAATCGATCTCGGTGATGGCGATCGGCTGGCGATAGTAACCGCCGTTGGCAAACGTGGCGTAAGCGGCGGCCATCTCGAGCGGCGAGATGGAGCCGGTGCCGAGCGTCATGACGGGAACGTCCTCGATATTGTCCTTAGAAGGATCGATGCCGAGCTTTTTGACGAGCGACAGAATCTTGTTGTTACCAATAGCCTCGGCCACCTGGATATAGCCGGTGTTAGAAGAGTATGCCGTCGCCTGCTTGAGCGTGATGTTGCCGTAGCTTTGGTTGGCGTAGTTTTGCACCTCGGTCGTGGTGCCCTTGGCCTTGAGCGGCGAGTTGCAGTTAAGGGTGACGTTGGGGTTCATGCCGTTTTGGATGGCAGTGGCCAGCGTAAAGGCCTTAAACGTGGAGCCCACGGGGCGTTTAGCCGTGGCGTGGTTCACGTGGTTCTCGTCGGCGTTGTAGTCGTAGCCGCCCACCATGCACTTGATGTAGCCGGTCTTGGGGTCGACGACGACCATGCCCATGTCCAGGCCGTCGAGCGAAAGCGTGTCGAGCTGAGAGCGCACGGCATCCTCGGCTGCCTGCTGCATCGTGGGATCGATGGTGGTCTTGACGGTCAGGCCGCCCTTAAACAGCACGTCGGTGGAGAACTCCTGCTCCAGCAGCTGCTTAACATAGGCGACAAAGTAGGGCTGCGAATACACGTCGACGCCGCTGCCCGAAATCTCGGTCACGTTGAGGGTGATGGGCTCGGCCTGGGCAGCGTCGTGCTCCTCTTGCGTGATGTGGCCCAGGCGCAGCATGTTGTCGAGGACCTTGTTGCGACGGGACAGCGCCAGGTCGGGATTGACCGTGGGGTCGTACTGTGACGGCGAGTTGGGAAGGCCGATGAGCAGCGCGGCCTCGCTCAGGGTGAGGTCGGCGGCGCTCTTGGACAGATAGGTCTCGGCGGCGGCCTCGATGCCGTAGGCGCCATGGCCGTAATAGATGGTGTTGAGGTACATCATGAGGATTTCGTCCTTGGAGTACATCTCTTCCATCTTGATAGCGATGTAGGCCTCGCGGACCTTACGCTCGATGGTCGAATCGAACTGCTCCTCCTGCAGGATGGTGTTACGTACCAGCTGCTGGGTGATGGTCGAGGCGCCCTCGTGGCCACCGGAAAGGGTCGCCACGGCGGCACGCGCGATGCCCCACAGGTCGATGCCGCCATGCTCGTAGAAGCGCTCGTCCTCGACGTCGACGGTGCCCTGCAGCACGTACGGGGAAACCTCGTCCTTGGTGATGGACTTGCGGTTTTGCGTGTAGAAGCTCGCGATCTTGTTGCCGTTGCAATCGACGATTTGGGTGGGCTCGCTCACCAGATAGGCGTTGGCGTCGGTGTAGTCGGGCAGATCGGACAGCCAACGATTGACGTTGCCGATCATGCCGATGCCAAACGCTACGCCCGCGATGAGCAAAAAGCCCAAGAACGAGAGCAGGATCATGGGCAGGGCATGCGTCTTGGAACGACTGCGTCCCTGTCGTTGGCGAGGACCCATATATTGACCTCCAGGTATGTCGTGCCGGGCGGCGGATGCGCCGCTGGGGCAGGATGGACATAAGTTATTACACGATAAACCAAACGAGGCGCGCGAGGCCTCGTGTATGCTGGATGACAGCATTTTTCAGAGTGAATGCATACCTTGGTAAGGAGTTTGCCGATGGCGATTCGGACGATGGGGCCGAGTGGACAATGCGAGAACGAGTCGGGCGCTGCCGAGTCGGCGCTGCCCGAGCTGCTGGCGCCTGCCGGTGGACTCGATCAGATGCTCGCGGCGATTGCGGCGGGCGCCGATGCCGTTTATGCGGGCCTGGGCGGGTTTAACGCCCGCGTGAGCGCGCACGGCTTTACCGACGACGAGTTTGCACGCGGCTGCGCCGTGGC
>CAKUCJ010000347.1 GCA_934643435.1 uncultured Collinsella sp. | reverse complement strand
GCGACCGCGCCATTCGCCGCCGATGATTCTCATCCTCCGCTGACCTCCTTAAAGATGTGTCGATACCGCGTGGCGACCGCATCGCGCAGAGGGCGCGTCGCCACGGAGTCAAGGTTGCAAGCATACCGCAAGAGCTCGACTGCGTCCAAATGGGCCCACTCGATAAGCTCCTCATCGACATCGAGATCGACAAAACGCAAGGTCACGCCGCCATGCTGACGGTAACCCAGGATCTCGCCCTCGTGGCGTAGACGCAGGTCCATCTGGGCGAGCGTAAAGCCGTCTGCAGTCTTTTCGAGCGACTGCAGGCGGTCTTGCGCCGCCGATGCGCCGCCATTGCCTTTTGAGTGGGTCATGACCAGGCATGTGCCCGAGACGCTACCGCGGCCCACGCGGCCACGCAGCTGATGCAACGCCGCCAAGCCAAAGCGCTCGCCGTTCTCTATGACCATGACGGTGGCGTTGGGAACGTCAACGCCCACCTCGACCACCGTAGTCGAGACGAGCACGTCGATCTCGCCGCGCTTGAAGGCATCAATCACGCGATCTTTCTCCCCCGCCGGCATGCGGCCGTGGAGGCGCTCGACGGTGAGCCCCGGCAACGCCAGGCGCAGGCGGTCGAGTTCGGTCGCCGTATCGTGCAGCGGCACGGGAACGGTCACGCGCCCCTCGTCGTCGCGGGCGATACCGGGCACGTCCTCCAGCTCATCGACCGAGTCGCTCGGCTCCACGAGCGGGCAGATCACGTAGGCCTGCTGGCCCTGGGCATGCGCCTCGCGAATGGCGCCATAGGCCAGGTCGCGGCTCGACTCGGTAAGGACGCGCGTGGTGACGCCGGCGCCCGGAACAGGACGATGGCGGATGATGCTTATGTCCAGATCGCCGTAGACCGAAAGCGCCAGCGTGCGCGGGATCGGCGTAGCTGTCATAACGAGCAGATCGGCACCGGGACCCTTGGCGCGCAGCGCATTGCGCTGTCCCACGCCAAAGCGATGCTGCTCATCGATCACCACGAGCGAAAGATGATTGAAAGTCACGTCGTCCGAAAGCACGGCATGGGTACCAAAGAGCACGTCGAGCTCACCGGACTGGAGCTGAGCGTGGATCCGCTCGCGCTCGGCCGCCGGTGTGGCTCCCGTCAGCAGCGCCCACGTCATACCAGCCTTAGAGAGCAAGGGGCCAGTCTTGTCTGCATACTGACGTGCTAAGACGCCCGTAGGCGCCATGACACAGGCTTGGGTGCCGCCATCGGCGGCAACAGCCAGCGCGCAGGCGGCAACGGCTGTCTTACCGGTACCGACGTCGCCCAGCAGCAGACGGTTCATCACACGGCCGCCATCGCACATGTCATGCAGGATGTCTTGGAACGCGGCCTCCTGTTCTTCGCTCAGCGAAAACGGCAGAGCCCGTCTGAGCGCGGCCAGATGCTCGCCCGCGGTATGGGCATAGGGAACCACCTCGACCAGGCCGCCGTCATTGCGCAGGCGCAGTGCCAGCTGCAGGTAAAGGCACTCCTCGTAGGCAAGACGCCGACGCGCGATATCGCACTCGGCCATGCTCGAGGGAATGTGAATCGAGCGCAGGGCACGGGCATTGCTCATCAGGCGGCGCTTGACGCGCAGGGGCGCAGGGATGGGGTCGAACGGATTGCTGACAACCTCGAGCGCGCCGCTTACGATACGGCGCATCCACGCCTGGCTCACGCCGTCACTCACGTAGTGGACCGGCAGGATGGTGCCGGCAGCGCGCCCCTCCTCAAGCTTCTCGAAGTGAGGCGAGGCCATCTGCTTAAAGCCGTAGGCAAACTCGACCTTGCCCATCACGGCCAGACGGTCGCCCCGCTTGAGCTGCTGGGCAATCCAAGGCTGACGGAAAAAGGCGACTTGCAGCACGCCCGTCTCGTCCACAAGCGAGACCTCGGTCACCTGCATGCGCGGGCGAGGCTGCTTTTGCACGATACGGTCGACCGTGGCGATGATCGTGCACACGGTACCGATGGGCGCCATCTCAATAGACCAAGAACGGGTGAAGTCCAGGTATCGATGAGGGATATGGAGAAGGAGGTCCCCCACCGTCCGAATTCCCAGACGGCGAAGGGCCTCCTCACGTTTACCCGAAACATATTT
>CAKUCJ010000346.1 GCA_934643435.1 uncultured Collinsella sp. | reverse complement strand
AGACGGAGCCGGGCCTTTTTGTGCGGCAAAACCACCACAAAGGTGCCTGTCCCCTTTGTGGTGGTTTTGGCAGGTTAGCGGAGCTTGCTGGTTTCGAAGTACTCGGGGAACTGGTCAAGGACCTCGGTTTGGTTACGGAACATCATGTGCAGGTGCTTGCTCACCAAAAAGCTCGCCTCGATGGGATCGCGACCGGCGATGGCACGGCGGATCTTCTTGTGCTCGTTTACGATGTCCTGATTGTCCAGAACCTGCGTGGCGGCGCGCAGCCAGCGGAAGCGCTCCAGGTCGGCGTTGGTTGCCTCGAGCCAAGACCACACGGTGCTGCGACATGCAATGCTAAAAATCATGTGATGCATGAGGTTGTCACTCAAAAAGAAGCCGATGCGGTCATCCTCGGCCATGGCCTTTTCCTGCAGCGCGATGGCGCGGTCGAGCTGCTCGATGCCCGCCGACGTGGCGCGGGCGCAGCACTCCACAATTACCTGTTTTTCCAGGTGCTCGCGAATGTAGCAGGCGCTTTCGGCAAGGGTGAGGTTGATGGGTGAGACATAGGTGCCGCTCTGGGGCACGGTGCGCACCAGGCCTTCCTGCGCCAAGCGCACCAGCGCCTCACGTACGGGTGTGCGGCCCATGTCCAAGTCGTCGCAAAGCTGCTTGACACCCAGTTTTTCGCCCGGCTTGTAATCCAGGTAGACGATTTTGCGTCGAATGGTGTGATAGGACTGGTCCTGTAGGCTCGTTTCCTGCTCGCCGATGTGCATCGAATCTTCCATAGCGCCTCACTGCCGTTGTATCACACTCATATGTCAGTTGTTTATTATGCCGCGAATCAGCTCTCCGTGGTGGGTAATTCAATTACCCGATGGAAGCTTTTGCAGCGCTGTGCCCCGCTCGTTGCCGTATCATGAACCGTCGCAAAAAACAGACCGAAAGAAGGAATCCCGCATGCAACTTGCCAATACCGTTCGCGAGCGCTGGAAAGGCGTCCTGTTCTGTCTGGTCATCGCCATCCCCGCAACGTTGCTCGGCAAACAGGTCGAGGTGGTCGGCGGGCCGGTATTTGCCATCCTCATCGGCATGGTTCTGGCGCTTGCCTTTCCCAAGGATCGTCGCGAACCGCTCACTGCCGGCGTCACCTATACATCCAAAAAGATCTTGCAGTATGCGGTTATCCTGCTTGGCTTTGGCATGAACCTCTCGCAGATTCTGTCCAAGGGCGCCCAGTCGCTGCCGATTATCGTGGCGACGATCTCGACCTCGCTTGTCATCGCTTTTGTGCTCTGCCGCGTCATGAAGGTTCCGAGCAAGATTGCGACGCTCGTGGGCGTGGGTTCGTCGATTTGCGGCGGTTCCGCCATTGCCGCGACCGCGCCCGTCATCGATGCCGACGATCGCGAAATCGCCCAGGCCATCTCGGTCATCTTCCTGTTTAACGTTATCGCGGCGCTCGTGTTTCCCACGCTCGGCGGCATACTCGGCCTGACCAACGAGGGCTTTGGCCTGTTTGCCGGTACCGCCATCAACGACACCTCGTCCGTAACGGCTGCGGCGAGCGCTTGGGACAGCATACATCCCGGCGCCAATGTGCTTGAGAGCGCCACGGTGGTTAAGCTCACCAGGACGCTGGCAATCATTCCCATCACGCTGGCGCTTGCTTGCTGGCAGATGCGTCTGGCGCGCAAGGCCGGCGGCGATGCCAAAAATACCTTCTCGTTTAAGCGGGCGTTTCCGATGTTTGTCCTGTTCTTTGTGCTGGCGAGTGTGGTCACCACGGTGTTCCAGCTTCCCGTGTCCATCACGGCGCCCATCAAGGAGCTGTCAAAGTTCTTTATTGTGATGGCCATGGCGGCCATTGGCTTTAACACCGATATCGTCGAGCTGGTCAAAAAGGGCGGCAAACCCATTGCGTTGGGCTTTTGCTGCTGGATTGGTATTGCGTGTATGAGCTTGGGAATGCAGCACGTGCTGGGAATTTGGTAGGCGAGACAGCCGATTTGCGTGCTGCGTGCTGCGACCGCGCGCCTGCGGTGGAGCGATAGGAGCTCTTGCGGGTATGGCTTGTCCGCAGGTTTATAGGTCCCGAAGAGCTCTTATCGCCCCGCCAGGATGGCGATGCGGGGCAA
>CAKUCJ010000345.1 GCA_934643435.1 uncultured Collinsella sp. | reverse complement strand
CCGATGCCGAGCAGACGCTCATCGCCGTCGGAGGAAAGCGCCAGGTTCCCTGCCTGTTCATCGACGGCAAGCCGCTCTACGAGTCGAGCGACATCATCGCATGGGTGCAGGAGAATCTGCTCTAACACGCGCATCGCGACCGGCTCGCCCCAACCCATACGACCAAAAACATGTACACCAGCATCCAAAGTCGACATTTTTCGACATCTTTGGATGCTGGTGTACAGCTTTTTGCAGCCTAGTCATTGGGGACGTCCTAAAATGACTAGCCGTTTGAGACAGTCTGACGCCTCTGGAAAAAGTTGCTGAGAGGGCCGTGTTCAAAAAATGGCAAATATGAGTACTGCTACCTGTTTAGTAGCAGCGATTTTGATCAATTCAAGGACTATTCAACGGTTCACTCGTCCACAGAGGGCGGTATTTCTCCCCATATGTTCAATAAAAGATACTCCTAATGGGACTAAATCTCATCAGTGACTCTTTTTTGAGCAATATAAATGTAACCATAATGGCAACAGTACTCATATTTGCCCTTTTTTGAACACGGCCCTCCAAAATAGTCGTTGGAGAATGGCTCTAAATGACAAATACAGCATTTTGACGTTCTTAAATGACTGGCCGTTAATACATCCCCAATGGCCACTTCAATTCACGACACACTGTGTCGCGAATTAAGTTGATCTCACTATCGAAGACCAGTAAAGGCCCTTAGTCAGAATCTCGATAGTTTTAAATCGCTCCCCCTTCGGAAGTTCAGCGAACGTTCAAATTCCAAGCTGCAAAGCAAAGAGCTATCGATGCTCATTACCTATCGAAAAGTCCAGTCAAGACAAGTAATTGGCCCGATAATCTGCTTGTATTTTTGTCTACGAAACTGTATACAAAAAGAAAGACCACGAACCAGCGCTCGACATTATGCCAATCGATAGGAGGCACAATGGATGCTAAGCAGCTCGAGAAGATGATGGGATTTGCCCCTGGAGAGCTGGAGAAAGCCGCAGAGGCATACGAGAGGGATGAATGGCCGAAGGGCCACACCATCAAGTTGGGAAGACCGCCAATCTCCGATGAGCCAAGCGTTGTTTTGTCGGCACGTGTAGGCGAATCGGTTCTTGCGGCGTTCGACGAAAAGGCGAAACGTCATGGCCAAACGCGCACGGAACGGCTCAGGGAGCTCATTACGCTCGACGCGATGATTGCTTAGGCCCTACTCCCCTGCCGGAGCCAAACGTGTACGTCAGCATCCAAAATCGTCGTTTTTTGACATCTTTGGATGCTGACGTACAGCTTTAAGTAGTCATCGGGGACGCTCTTAAATGACTAGTCGTTAAAGAACGTCCCCGATGACTAGGTGTTCGGCTCAGCTACTCGACGATGAGGGTTCTACCGTCGCGGCGGGGCTTGGCGGCGGGATAGGGGCCGTCGCAGTAGCCGAGCGTTACGAATGCTCGGCAGATGTAGCCCTCTGGCACGCCCCAAGATTTGAGCAGCTCCTGGCCCTCGTCACTCGCAAAGGTTGTCTCGGCGCGGCTGAAAATACAGCTTCCAAGCCCCAGCGCATGGGCCTCGAGCGTCATGTTCTGCGCGATGGCAAACGCATCGGCGACGCTAAACAAAAAACGCTCTTGGCAGAAGATGCAAAACACCGTCGGCGCATCATAGAAGCCGTTTTTAATTGCCGGGTTGTCGATGACGCTCGGCTGGTCGCGACTCACGTAGTTTCCCACCAGGCCCGCACGGCTAAAGCCCGCCATGTTCATATGACCGATGCGCGCGGCAAGCTCAGAGTTGCGCACGGCAACCACCATACTGCGCTGTCCGCCGCCGGCGTTGGCGGCATAAATCCCCGCCTCAAGTACCTTCTCGACATCCTCGCGAGACACCTGCTGGTCCGTGTACTTACGAATCGACCGCCTCGTCTTGATGAGCTCAAGCGTATCCATTATTCGATCTCCTTCCAGCATTGCGGGTCGGCGTCGTACATATCACCCGTGTAGCCGTACGTCACCGCAGGACATCCGCGGCACCAACCAAAGAGCTCGCACTTGGCGCATTTCTTGAACTTCTTAAAATCGCGTTTGGCTTCCATTTGCGGAGAGAAGAAGAGCTCCTCCAGCGAGTTTTCGGCAA